>NVUS02000115.1 GCA_002402005.2 OCS116 cluster bacterium
CGCGGGCGGCGGTAGCTTAAATAATGATAGGTCTGCTGGCCAATATCCGAAATATTAAACATTGGTACAAAATCAACTTCGGTTTCCGCAATGATGAGCGTATCAAACTCACTTAAGCTTGGCAAACTCATGGCTTCAACCATTTCCTTGGTTAATTTCTCAATGTCTCCAGCTGTTTTGCTCCACATCACCGCATATTTATTATCAACAAATTCAATAGAACTTAGCCGTGAACGCCAAGTGAATCTATCACCACCACCTGGCAATAATCCTTTGCCAATTGCAAAGGTTTGGCCAATGCTAGTCGCATTGACTATTGAACGTCTTGCCGTGAGATCGGCCATTGTGTCATTAGCATATGCAGCATCACTGCTCACCCGTAAGGCATCATATATAACCACTACACCTAATAAAAACCCCAGTAAAACTGGTAAAATAAGTGCAAACTCAATGGCGACAACCCCTGATTTATTGTGAATAAATTTATAGATTATTTTCATAATTGATAGCCTATTTTTTACTCATAAACACTGAGGATGAGACGATTTCCATTTTTCTATTTTCCAAACTCCGTTCAGCAAAAATGACATCTGCAAAAGGAGTGATGAAATCGACAATAATGCATACACGTAGAAATAACACGGCTGAATCATCGCCATTTCTATAATTAATTGTGGTATTTATAGGCAAATCATGTTCTTTGCATTCGGCATCCGTCTTGGGAATGTCGGCAAAGGATTGGATTTCATTAAGTTCGATGACGATTCTTTTCTCACATTGTGGGAAAAAGACCACCTCATCACATATAAGACTAGAAATTTCCGCTGTGCTATATTGTTCTTCATTGGCTTTTCCAATGTTAACCAGCCGGACGATGCTTCTGACGCTATTGTCGAGGTTTGAAATTTGAATCATATGAAAACCAGTTTCAATAATGCCAAACACCACCAATAGAAAGGCTGGAGCTAACATTGCAAATTCGATGGCTACGGAGCCTTTATTATCGAATAAAAATTTTAATTTACCAACTTTAGTCATGGCTTATATCAATAACCTTAAATATCAATGAGTAAGGGTTACTTTTTGGAAGCAGGCTTTATGGATATTTCGCGCGCCGCCTGTCGAACCTGTGAAACCAAAATAAGCAGAATCTGTATTTAAGAAATCTCTTATGTTGATGCTTTTTTCTCCAACTTTTTCGCCATCAAAAAAATACACAATTCGGTTTTTATTAGGATCCCAAATAAACCGTGCATAATGATATTCTCCATTTTCGATATTGTTTAATCTTACGGCCTCCATAAGCTCGTTGGAACGCCTATGATCTAAATAAGCTGTATGTGTTCCTAAAGTTACACCTGTTCCGCCAAGGGTAAAAATTGCTGTGTGATCTTGAGTCATATCGGACGCATTTTTCCAGGTGTCAAACTCCACAACAATTGCTGGGGCGACGATGGTATTGGAATTTTTTGAATGGCTCGGATGCCAAGCCACACCCAAAGCTTCACCGATACTGCCAACGGCATTCAGCCCGCTTGGGTCGTTATGGATGGTGAAAGTCATACCATCAGCGCCGCCTGCATCCACATTGCCTAAATATAATCTCAAGCTAATGTCTTGCCGTAGATTTAAGTTATATTTATTCTTCATCCATATGAAGCCCTTTTGATTATAATCGTTTGGAGTTACCACATATTCATTTTCTGCGTTTAAATAGGCGTCTGCAATGTAGGACGCGTCTTGCACAGCACAAAAAGATTTGGCCTTTGAAACAACTGAAATATTGAAATATGGGATATTTAATAGTTTTAAAATGTAATTATCTATGCGCAATTGAGTTGTTAGCCTGATTGCTGTGTTATTGTCTTCTAAACTTGGAACAATGCTCAATGTTTCTGTTCCGCTATAGTTTAAAGAATGCAGCGCTTTTTCCATGAAATTTTCTGTTGAATTGGTAGGGTTTTTTGTGGCTCTATCCTTCATTGCAGCAAAAACAGCACTGTCAGAAATGTTCTGTACATTTGCTTTTAAATTATAGACTCTATAAAGATCGATAGAAGCACCGCCCATGACCAACATTACTGGCATAATAATGGCGGTCATTATGGATATATTCCCTTTATGGGAAATAAAAAACTGTTTTAAAATGTTTTTTTTTCTAACATTTATCGTCAATATCTTTACATTTGATATCACGGTAATTCCCCCATTGCCGTTTTGCTTTCAATCAAACAATAACCTTATGAAATGCTCAGTTACTTTCTATAAGTCTTATCCTCTATTCTAACATTGCTATATTGCACACTAGTTAATTTTCTCGTTAAAAAGATATAGTTTAAGTTACAAGCAGGAGGTACAACTATTACCAGTCTCAAACCATTATTCCCCAATCAACCTTGGTATGATAAAGCTTACCGACATCTCAATGGTCATTCGTTTGAACTCTATTTTAGATGTATTAATTGGGGTGCTGAGTTTTGTAGAGGGCAGTTTTATTTTCCAGAAGAAAAATTAAGTATGTCGATGACATTTCCGATTGCACATATGTCAAAATGGAAAGACAATTTAATTGCGGCGTTGGAATATATAGAAAGTTGGCGGGTTGATGCACCACGAAGTTTAACTTCGCAACAATTAGAAGATATAAAACAAAAAATTGTAATTAAGAATTAAAAATATTTAGGAACAGAATATGAGTGGTTTACAATTAATGCAAACATGAAGTTTGAAAATACGAACCAGCTCGTATTGATGGGGTGGTTTTAGTACCTTGGCTTTTGGGGCAATAATTTATATTTAGGTGATGCTGATGATTTTAAAGCGTATAAAAGAGAATAAAAAAATGGCTATCTTTTTGGTGGTAATTTCGATAATTGCCGCTGATGGGTTTATTTCCTTCACAATTAATAAGCAATTGTTAGCAGATGATTATTATTTCGAATCTAGGTTAAAAGAAGTTGATTTGGATTTGCAAAATTTCACTAATAAAAACAACCCGCCAAAATGTAAATTAGAATATAAATTATGGATTTATGCCTATCAAACCTGTTTCCAGTCTTATGCTAACTCTAAAAATTGGAATGAACATGGATATTATTATGTTTATCACCAAACCAAACCAAAGGTGACAATATTTCCCGCAAATTCAAAAGATAATTATTATTTTCATGAATTATATGCAGGAAAAACTCTTTATCATATCAGTAGGGATGGAACTGTCAGAAAAACAATTGGGGGATACCAATGACTAATATAGAGACAATAGAAACCTTAGTAAAAATTTCAAATGCGGCGTATCAAATAATTCCTGCGGCAACAAATATTGACGAATATGAACTATAGAATCTATGGTAAACAACTCAAACTCAACAAATCAATCGCTTAAAAACCTTAAGGCAAGTTTTGTGCTTAAAGCTACTCATTTGGAAGGGAACTTGGATGATTTTGACGAAGATTTTTCATCTATGGATTACGGCATTCATTCAGGTTTCGTTGGCACAGGTTTTTTCGTAAGTATGGATGGAGAGATTACCGGTCAATATATTGAGTATGGTGTGGGGGTTGGTGTTACTGTGGGTGATATATCTATCCCCTGTTCAGGGGATAGGTTAATAAAATATTAATTGATACGATGACGAAATAGCTAAGGGGGCTATTGTACACAAGTTTACTTATTTATAACTTGTATTTTTAAGGTCATATTATTATGAAGCAAATTTCATTGCGCAAAAATAAATCTCTAAAAATTGGTTTGATTGGCTTTGCAGCCATAAGTCTTGCTGCTTGCGGTGTTACCACTGGCGGCGGCACAACAACAACCGGTGGTACAACTGGCGGTGGCACAACAACTGGTGGTACAACTGGCGGCGGCACAACTGGTGGTTCTAGTTTATTCTCAAGCAAATCATCCTATGTAGCTGATGCTCAGTCCGGTTATAACCACGTCAACTTAGGGGGTACATCAAGCATTCTACCCAAAGATGCCACATTTAAAATTTCAAAAAACAGTGATGGTGGTTATGATGTTTTGAGCGGCGGAAAAACCATTACATTTACCAGTGCTGACGCGAATACAAGTAAAAATTCAGACGGTCTATCTGTGACTGGATATGTTAATAAAACTGACCCTCTAAACATTTCAACTTTTACACTAACCAGTGATATAGAGCTTAAGAGTGGACAAACAGGGTATAAATATTCTGACACTTATGTTTTATCAACCACCAAAATTGATATTTCCAATCCAACTGGTATTAATACCGATTATAAATTTGGTGCTTTTGGTGAGAATACAGCAAGTATGCCTTCGTCAAATACAGTGACTTATAATGGAACAGCGGGCGTATCAGTCGTAGATAACCGCGACGGTAACTTGCACACTTCTGAAGGTGCGTTAAAATTGGTAGCTGACTTTGCGACCAATAAAGTGACGGGTAGTTTATCGGCTCTTAAAGGCAATATAGTAAGTAAATTATCAGCCGTTACAGTCAGCAACCCCGCAGGTAGCTTTGCCATTTCTGGTGATGTGGGGAGCAGTAAATTCACTGCAAATCTAGTCGGTGATGCTGCGCTGAATGCGCATTTTAATGAGACAATGAACGGCGTGATGGATGGTGCATTTTTCGGCCCTGCGGCTGATGAAATTGCCGGTGGGATTACCTATGACAATACCAACCTGAAAGGTGCTAGCAGCTTTAGAGCTAAAAAGTAACTTTGAGATGATTAAGCTCTAGATTATTGTTGATGCTGTAAAATTATATGCTGATTCTAAATGATTAGGATCAGCATATACATTATCTAAATCCATTAAAATTTTTACCATTTGAATCTAACATTTGAATTAAATACCCGTAATTTGAGCTTTGGCAAGGCTGTTGTTGGTGATGATCAAAGCAAATGAAACAGCCGGATTGTTGATTATTCTATGAGCTAAACGTGTCCTATCCGTTAACCCCGGTAGCCTTGAAAGATAAATGGATGCCTTGCCATGATACGTCACTAAAGTATATTAAACCCAAATAGAGTTTAGTTTACTCGCGATTTGAGCTTTTATATGAAAAAACAACCCTTGAAATTACCAATTATTGATGCATTAAAAATGCCTATCTCATTTGTATTTGCGCTTATTTTGGCAATCACTCTGGTGTTCGAAGTGTTGGATGAACCTTGGTTAGGTTTGCGCCTGCATGCCAATAAAACCACTGATAAAGTTGAGATTTTGAATATTCATAAAAATGGACCTGCTCAGCATTTGCCATTCATTGGCCAATTGGAGCAAATTTCTGGCGTAGTTAAAGGCAGCGTATCGCTTGTCGCGCGTGATAAGATGAATGAACCTGATGTCATGGACAGTTATCAAGAGATTGAAGATTTCTATATCAGGCAAAGCCTGATTCATGACATTTTGACCGGGCCAGAAGTAACGGTGCGAGTGCTTAGCATATCGGGTGAAATATTTACCGGACAAGTCAGCCCAACCAAACGCCCCATTTACGACTTGCCGATGATATTTTGGATGCAATTATTGGTGAGTGTTGGCAGCCTATTTGTGGGCATTTGGGTATTTTTAGTGAAGCAAAATTTACCGTCCATATTTTTTGGTTTGGCCGGGGTTGGATTGTCTTTATCGGCCGGCACCGGCGCGATATATAGCTCGCGTGAATTGGCCTTGGATGGTATTTTGTTTGATCAGCTTTCAACTGCAAATCATTTTGGTGGTACATTTTTATTTGCGGCTTGTTTAGTGGCCTTGTTTTTTATATTTCCCCTTAAATTGGCGTCTCGAAAATGGTTGTTAATATATTTTATATTTGGCCTGAGCTGGCAGGTGGTCGATTTTCTAGCCTTGGCTGACGACACTTTTTTTGGTAATCATTTGTGGATTGCCATACAAATGGCGATTGTGGTTTTTTTGATTTCCACTCAATATATTAAAACCGCAGGCAAGCCTAGAGATCGTGCCATTATTATGTGGTTTGGAATCTCGGTTATCGTATCGGCAAGAATATTTGTGCTGATCAATATCATTCCGGTGGTATTTGGCATTGAGGTTGAAAGCTCGGTTCATTACGTCTACTTAGTTTTTTGGATTATATATATTGGTTTTGGTCTTGGCGTTGCGCGGTATAAATTGTTCGAGTTAGACAGTTGGGCATTTAGAGTGATGTTCTATTTGGGCGGCGTGGCTATCATCATAGACATTGGCGCTATTATGGTTTTGATTATGTCGTTAAACGTATTTATCGGCTTTGGCTGGGCGATATTTACTGTGAGTGTTTCATATTTTCCTTATAGAAAGGCTATGTTTCGCAGGTTAATGAACCGTTCTGAAGTGAATGACCCGCAAATTTTCAATGACATTATCGACATTGCTTATGCCGATTCTAATGCCCAGCAAAACCGAGGTTGGCTAAACCTTATGCAGCAATTGTTTCGACCATTACGTAGCGGGTTTAACGAACATAATGAGCCTGTTGCGACCATGGTCAATGATGGGTTGGAAATATTAATTCCACGGGTGAAAACCATTCCGGCTATCAAGCTTGAATATGCAAATGAGGGTCGCAAATTATTTTCGGGCCATGATGTCGCAAGGGCGCAAGAATTGGTCGCGATGATTGGACATGCAATTGACAATCGATATGCCCATGAAAAAGGGGTTCGAGAAGAAAGGTTGCGAATAGCACGTGATATGCATGACAATATAGGTGCGCAATTGTTAAGTGCCTTGCACAGCAAAAAAACCGCACGTAAAGATGTGATGATACGTGAAACAATTACCGATTTGCGTGATATTATTAACAATGCCTCCAGCCAAGAACTTACATTTAATGATATTTTGGCCGATTTGCGGGTGGAAACTGCGGAGCGTTTGGCAACCGCCGAAATGGATTTAAAATGGGTGTTTAACGCTGAAAATACACCGCCTTTGAACACCCACACAATTCATACCTTGCGCTCGATCATTCGAGAGGTTGTTAGCAATGCGATTAAGCATTCTGGCGCCAAAACGGTTTACATAACATGGTTGTGGGAGGATGAAATGTTAAAATTATTTTTGCGAGATGATGGCTGCGGCATTGGTGAAGATAATAATTCGGGCCGTGCTGGGCTGGCCAATATTGAATCTCGAGTTAAGGGGCTTGAAGGTGAATTTATACATTTGCCCAATGATCCAGGGGCTAGTTTTGAAATTCAATTTGCGGTGAAAAGGAGTGCCGAATGAAAAATATATTAATTGTTGAAGATATTTTGGAAACTCAAATTTGGTTGAGTGAAATTGCGGCGGCAGCGTTTGAGCCATGTGATGTGGATTTGACAGCTACAGTGAAAGCCG
>NVUS02000116.1 GCA_002402005.2 OCS116 cluster bacterium
ACTGCTGCGGGTTTTGCAGGTATCGACAAAGGCATAGGCTAGATTTTGCAAACCACCCGTATAACTCGTCCACGTTTCGATGGACAATTCAAACACTTTTTGCTTCACGTCGCTGGCCAAACTATCGGCAGACATCGGCTTGCCGAAAGATACAATCACATCGCGCCGCCCGCCGCCACGGCTGGTCACCTCGCGCAATTTGCTGGATGATTTGGAGAATTTACTGCCCCATAGACCGCGCAGATAAAATGGCACAATCACCGCGTCTGTGCCTTGAATGGCTTGCTCGAACCCACGTTTAAATTCGCCCAATTGGCCAGTATAGCTAATCGCACCTTCGGGGAATAGGCAAACAATTTGGCCGTTTTTCAAATGCTCGCGGATAAGATTTAAGGATTTTTTGCTACTGCCCGAAGAAATCGGAATGCAGCCCATAAAATTAAGAAACCACTTTAAATACCATTTTTCAAAATAAGAACGTTCCATCACAAACCGTATGCGGCGTGGAAAGGCCAATTGCACCAATGCCCAATCAATCCAAGAGATGTGATTGCCGAGCAATAACATGCCTTTTGTGGTGTCGCGCTGGTCATCCAAAATATTCTCATAGCCTTGCACCACCAATTTATATTGGCGCCGGATGATGCCAGCAAACACCGCCCGCACAAATAAATGCGGCAGAGTGAGCACAGTTTGTGCCGCACCGACTAGGCCGATGATTGCCAATGCAGTGAGTAGCCATTTCTCGTCATATCTATAATAGGCAAACAATACGGTTAAGGCCAAACCGGTCAACATACAGATATTTTGCACCAGATTGTTACCGGCCAATATTGTGCCGAGCTGATCTTTGGGGGCGCTAAATTGTATCAAGGCATTGAGTGGAATGATCATCAAAGCGCCAAACAGGCCAAAGGCAAAAAATACCGGTGCTGCCCAGAAGAGAGTTTCAACCTGCAGCAATAAAAATAGGCAGATCGCCACCCCGACCGCGCCAACCGGCACCAAGGCCAAATTGATATAATGGCTCGACATGCGGCCTGAGATAAACGAGCCGGCCATAATGCCAATACCGGCCAAAGCCATCACCGCTTGGATGATGAAAACATTGCTTTCGCCGGTGAGGGTTTCGATATAAGACGGAAATACCGCCAGTAAAACTTGGCTGATGGTCCAGAAACCAGCAATGGCAAATATAGCGCGGATGATCGGTTTATTGTCAAACAATGATTTGATGTCTTTGGTCACCAATTTCGCGGTTAAATAGGCTTTCCACTCAAATTTATTTTTGCCATCTTGGGTTTTCACAATGGGTAATTTTTGGGTGAAATAAACTTCGACCAAACTACTTATGATCAGCAAGCCGCCCAATGGAGCAAAGGTTTTTAGCAGCTCGGACGGGTTGTTTAAATCAACACCAGAACCGCTGAGCATGGCTTCAAACAGCAAAGAGAAAATCACAATACCACTTAAGATCGCCACCATGGTGACCGATTGCACCCAGCCATTGCCTTCGGATAAGTTGTCCGCGCCCAATAAATCGCGAATATAACCATATTTGGCCGGCGAATATAATGCGCTTTGCAACGCCAAAACGAAGGTTAGGCCAAAAGCGGCGTAAAACCAGCCCATATAATAACTAAAAGTGATGAGCAAGGTGAGTAACACCGCAAAACGCGCCGCCCAACGCATAACCTTTACTTTGGAAAACCGGTCTGATATATAACCTGCTGGGGTGAATAACATAATAAAGGGAAGTAAAATCAATGCGTTGACAATAGCAATGAGAATGACTTGCTCTGAGCCTTCATAGGCTTTGAGCAAGGTATTTTGAATCAGAATTTTATGCCCGAGATCGACAAATGCATTGATAAAAGCCACCCAAATGAAAGCGATAAACCCTTTTACTTTTAATACTTCACGCATGAATACCTACCTCTTTACCCAAATATCTAGAGTTAAGCTTAAACTATCCAGTATATGAGGCGCAATAAAAAACCCCAATCGGTAAAGATTGAGGTTAGAATTTTTAGATTATGTATACTCTTGGTTCTAATCGAATAATGAGTCAATGTCATCTTGTGATGATCTGATCGCGCCATCATCGTCAAGGCCTGGGCCGCTGAGCAAGGCATCATCGCCAGTTTTCTTATTCAAACTATCTGGCGAAATGTCGAGGAAGTTATCCAGACCACCCCAAATGGTGATCATTTTATCGATATGGCCTTCGATGAATTTCATAGTTTCTAATACTTTTTGTACCCGTTGACCGGTTAAATCTTGGAAGTTACAAGCTTCGAAAATCTTAATGGTTTGGTCTTGGATGTCCAAAATCATATCTTCATGTTCTGTGCCCGATAGGCGTGCGGCAAGGTCGCGCGCATTGGCGTCAACATTTTCAGCAGCGGTCAAAATGTTATCGGTCGCATGTTCTGTCGCCAATACCACGGCGTCCAATTCATCAGCCACTTGCACATCGGTATTGTCACCAAAATTGGTATGATGCAATGTTGCAATTTCGCGTTTGGTTTCAGAAATGGATTGTGAAATTTCGTTTAGCTCTTCGCGCAAATGCCGCGCATCGGCTAATTCTTTTTTAAAATCAATTAAAAACTGGCTTTCTGTTTGCACAGGTGGAGCTTCTTGAGTGCCAGATACGCTGATTCCACTGCTTTTTAAATCGGCAATCGCGTCCAATATTTCTTTATGTCTGGATTCTTCATCTGTGGCTGGTGCCACGTCCGGAGTTACATTCAGGGGATTATTGCGTTCAATGCGAAAAATACGTTTTTGAGCGGATCTCATATATATCAACCATTTTTAACTGTTTAGGGGCTGTTTAGTTAATAAAAACTAAAAGTCAGTTATAAAATTAACCAAAATGAATTAAAGAAAGATTTACAAACTTAATTCAAATAGTAAATCTTATAGATTATGTATAAAAAAATTATCATTTCTGCACTTATTGTTATCGCCGCCGGTTTTTACTGGTTATTTATTGACGCTCAAGAGGCCGGCTCAATGCGCCAAGCCCTTAAAAATGGGGCGCAGATCACATTGGTTGATGACATCCCAACCGCTCGTTTTACTTTGAGCGGTCGCGTAAAGCTAAGTGATGGCGATAGTTTGAAATTCCGTAACGATGACAAAAGAGCTCGGCTCTATGCCATAGATAGCCCCGAATTGGCGCAAAAATGCCAAAAAAATCAGAAAAATTGGCAATGTGGTTTGAGTGCCAAACAAGCTTTGCAACAGCAAATAAGCGGCAATGACATTACTTGCATTGGTGATGAATATGATAAATATGACCGGCTGATCGCAACCTGTTACTTAAAAGTTGGCAATAAGGGTTATTTAAACCTGAATGCTTGGCAGGTTAAAAACGGTTGGGCAACGGCTTATGTCTATTATTCCAAACGCTATGTAAAGCAGCAAAGCTATGCCAAA
>NVUS02000117.1 GCA_002402005.2 OCS116 cluster bacterium
CGGGTTTTTGAGGCTGCGTCAATTTCGGCCGCTTCGTATAATTCTTGTGAAATGCCGCGCAAGCCTGCCAGAAAAATAAGCATGGGCGAACAAAATTGCCACATGGCAAGAACCACCAATGTATAAAGTGAAGTGTCTGGGTTGGCTAACCAGTTCGGCCCATCTATGCCAATAAAACCTAAAACGGCGTTTACCACCCCGTTAAAACCAAATATTTGCCGCCACAGAATGGCAATGGCAATGGATGCACCTAAGATGGAAGGTAGATAATATAGCGCCCGATAAATGCCGATGCTGCGTATGCCTTTGTCCAAAATCATGGCAATCATAAGTGCGAATGCCAAACGCGCGGGCACGGCTAAAAATACATAAGTAAAGGTAACTTCTAGCGATTTCCAAAAGCGTTTGTCTTTTAAAAACATATATTCATATTGCGCCAAACCCACCCAACGCGGATCGCCCACCATATCATATTTAGTGAATGACAAATAAAGCGAAACCAATATCGGGCCTAACGCCAGCAAAAAAAAACCAAGCAGCCAAGGGGCTAGAAAAACATAACCAGGCGTGTTCTTGGCAAAGAATTTACGCATAAATACCTGCTAAAAAAGAGAAAAGAATAAGCCCCCGCCGCAATGCTGCGGGGGCCTTTAGGTTATGATGCGCGGTCAATGATAGATTGGGCTTCATCGATAAAATCTGCGGCACCATCTTTGATAGAAATTTTACCAAGTATGACGTTGGTCGCAACACGGATGTAAGCATCTTGCGCTTCACCAGCACCTTTGGGTGGTGGTGGAGACAATGTGCCGACCTTGTCTTGAATGGCACTGAAATAATCCACTGAGATTTTTTCGGACTCAGTGAAATTTGGTGCCAAGGCTGCACGCACGACAGGTGAGGCAGGGATGCCACGTTCTAAGCCCAAAACCGCTGTGGCTTCAGGATCATTCACCCATGCATTCATATATTGTGTGGCCAATTCAGGATTGTCGGTATCGCGCGTCAATGATAAGAATTGAGATGGTTTGATAAACTGTCCGGGTTCTGCATCTTTCATATGTGGGTGCATCGCGGCGGCAATTTTGTCTTTAGACAAAGCCTGCACACCAACAATTTGGTTGGACCACATATAAGACATTGCTGTCTCGCCGGTTACGACCCCAGATTCTGACATTGCGCTGGCAAGTTTGGTGACCGAATGTTCGGCATTCGGTGCTGCGCCGGAAGCGCGCATTTCTGCCCAATGTGACCAAAAATCTGCAAGATCATCAGCTGTGGCATCAACCGTGCCTTCTGGGCCATAAAATGGTTTGCCGCGTTGGCGAGACCACATTTCCCACACAACTGCGAATAACGTGCCATCGTCACAACCCCAGACACCTTCAGGTGTAGATTTTGAGATTTTTTGAGCCACACGCATTTGGTCTTCATGTGTCCAATTGATTGGATCAAATTCCGCGCCAGCGGCTTCCACCATGCTTGGATTGTAAATGCATACTTGTGAGTTTGAGCCAATGTTGAGTGCATATAATTTGCCATCAACCATGCCGCCAGCCAATGCGCTTTTGTCAAAATCATCTAAATGCAGGGTTTTGCCAAAATATTCATCTAACGGCAATAAGGCACCACGGCGTACATATTCGAATAAAAATCTGTAATCCATTTGCACCAAATCAGCCATGTTTTTGCCGGCAGTTTGGGTTGCCATTTTGGTCCAATAATCACTCCAACCGATGGTTTCGCCAGATACATCAACACCTGGATGAGCAGCTTTAAACAATTCGATCACTTTATAAGTGCGTTCATCGCGTGATGGATTGCCCCACCAAAAATGGCGGATTTTAGCATCGGCCGCAAAGGCATTTGTGCTAAACATTGAAGACGCTGCCACGCCACCAGCGCCAACGGCCATTCCTTTTAATAATTTCCTACGATTGATTTTTACCATACAACCCTCCCTGAGTGTATAATTTATTTGCAGGCATAATGCCTAACAAAATTACGTTAATATGGTAATTTTTTGGCTATTGCTGCCAATCGTAAAAACCATAAGTAATTGTTTTTAATTGAAAATAAATTAAAAACCGTTGAAAAACCATTCAACAAAGGCATTGCTGCAATTCAAAAAATTGATTGTAAATAGGCCTAAATTATAGAGATAAAATTATAATTCTGCTGTTTAGTTTTTCAAAACTGTCTATTCGCCAATTAGATTGGCCTTCACCACACGGGCTTTTTAAAATGATCAATAATAACACCCCCTCATAACATCTGATAACATTTTAAACTTTTGCCCAAAGCCTCAAATGGCTAGGCGAATATTTACGCTTATTCTTTATCGACAACGCTGCTTCATTTCCGATTATGAAATCAACAATCAATAGAAACTCGCCTAAATATGTAATTTTATCGTAAGTGTAAAAATCAATTTGTCAATATTTGTTGTGATGAATTATTATTTTTGTTATTTGTACGTATGATGAATGAGCTATAGATTGCGTATTAAGGTTAATAAAGTAGATTTTTTGTATTGTATAACCTAAATGAATTTGATTTATATTATCAAATGTTTGCGCCTGATTATATTTAAAATGTTTGAAGGTGATTGTAAATATTATGATTTTTGAGGGCATTATTCTGTTATGAAACGAGTGTTGATTGTATGGTCGTTAGCTTGCCATCTGGGCAGGAGTTGGAAGGAGGGGGATTTGGAAGAATATGCGGCTGCACAATTCATCATAACAAATATGATGATGAATTGTGCTTTTGCCAAACGCAATGCTGTACTGGTTTTGATTGGAGAAAAGCCAAGATAAAGCAGAGGTGTTAAGTTTAGGTGTCGTGATTGTGCGGGGTGAAATTTTGCTCTATCGAACCAAGATATTTGGCAATCAACTCTTCTGAAACCTCTGAACCATCAACCAAACCTAATAATATACCACGGCCGTTCGAGCCAGTTCTGGCGGCATAAATTTCATCATCAGATTTTGTTGTGCGCTGCGAGGGGCGTAACGCCCATTCGAACAGATGTTCGTATAGTTTTTTTCGCACATCGATAAATCTAGGGTTATCACCTAAATCTTCCAATTCATTTGGATCATTGATCAAATCAAACAACATCGGGCGAAAGCCGCCGAGTGAATGCATGAATTTCCATTTTTTGGTCGCCACCATAAACAGGCGCGCATCTTTGGGGGCGACGTTCAAATTTTTGGCAACATTGGTGGCCGAATAGTCATATTCACTAATTGCATATTCTCGCCACCCTTCGGGTGTTTCGCCATGTAAAAATGGCAATAGAGATTTACCTTCAATGATGTGATCTGGATAGCTACCGGACGCAAAGGTAACAAATGTGGCGGCAAGGTCGATGGCCTCAACCAGCTCGTCACAGGTTGTGCCGCGGGTTACATCGGCTTTGGCGCTCGGATCATAGATAATCATTGGCACCTTCACTGACGGCTCATGGAATAGGTCTTTTTCGCCTTTCCAATGATCGCCCAAATAATCGCCATGATCGGAGGTCAAAACAATCATGGTATTTGCAAGCTGTCCGCTGTCTTCGAGATAATCTAACAGCCTGCCTAACTGGTCATCACATTGTTTAATCAGCCCCATATAGGCCGGAATAACAGTGTCTCTGACTTCCTGCCGGTGAAAGGAAGTGCTGATAATGCCTTGGGTGAATTCTTTAAAAATTGGATGTTGATTTTCTAACTCTTTGTAGGAGCGAATGACGGGTATGACATCGTCTTTGCTATACATATTATGATAGGGGGCCGGGACTATGTAGGGCCAATGGGGCTTAATGTAGGATATATGTGCCAACCATGGTTTACCGGATTGATGCTGTTTGATGAAATCAATGGTGCGGTCGGTGAGCCATGGCGTTTCACTGTCTTCTTGCTTTATATTGGCCGGCATGCCGGCATTTTGCATTAAAAAGCCTGATGCAATGTCGCCCTTATCGGATATGCCCGCATTGGCATGGTCGTGCCAGCCATTGTCACTTTTATAGCCTTTGACTTTTAGATATTCATTATAGGGCGAGCGCTTTTCATCGTAAAATCCGTCTGGCCCTTCGGCCCACAGGCCATCGTCCCTTATCCAGACATCAAAGCCGCATTCACTGACCCGGGCGCCGATGATCGAATCTGGCGTCAGGCCGAGTCGTTCCATGCCTTTTTTATCGACTTTCATATGGGTTTTGCCAATCAGCCATGCATCCATGCCGACATCGCGCAAATGATCGCCCAATGTAAGCTCGCCGACTTTTAACGGAAAGCCATTCCAATGCGCACCGTGGCTTTGGGCATAACGCCCGGTATAGTAAGACATGCGTGATGAGCCACAAACTGGGCTTTGCACATAGGCGCGGGTGAAGCGTACGCCCATATCCGCCACGCGGTCAAAATTGGGGGTGTGCAGCTTAGGATGACCTGCACAGCTTAGATAATCAAACCGCAATTGATCATACATTATAAACAGAATGTTGTTCTTGGATTTGCTCATCAGTTTCGCCTTTTTATTTTTATTGAGCGCGGGGCTTATTCAGCCCCGAACTGTTGGTATCAACGCATTTCGTCGGGTATGTCTATGCCAATTTCCTCGTAATATTTAAGCGCACCGGGGTGCAATTTCATATTTGCGGCACTGAATGCATCGGCAAGCACAACTTTGCGCATATAAGGCGCGGTTGCATATGTGGCTTCTAAATTGTCCCAAAATGTTTTGGTCACAACATAGACAGCTTCTTCGGACAGATCTGCCCGTGCCACAACACCTACGATAGAGCCAACGGTGTAAATGTCGACATCATTTTTAACGCCGTCACTATAATCATCGGTTTTGACCACATCAAGCACGCGACCGGGTTTATTGGTGGGCGCAAGCATTTTGTCTGTGGCATTTTCAACCTCTTGTTTTGTCAGGCCAATGATGCGAATGTCATTGGTGGCTGCCAATTGCTCAACCTGCGGGAAGGGCGGGATGCCGCTGCTGATATAAACATCAAATTGACGATCTTGGAAACCCTGCAAGGCAGATGCCCAGCTGGCTTTGACGCTGGTATAATCTTCGCCCGGCAAATAACCGGTTATGGCTTCAATCCATTGTTTGGATACATTCCACGCGCCACCACCCGGAGGGCCTAAAAATACCTTTTTGCCCTTAATGTCTTTGAGGCTATTGATGCCGCTATCATCATAAACAATGGTATGATATGCGCCGAGTGGGAACCAGAATAGTAGTTCGATATTTTTGGCAAGTTCGGGGGCATTTGGCAATTTAGAATACATTGCCTTGCCGCTTTTCATAAAGTCGATAATGACCGGTGAGCCCATCACCAAATCTAGCTTGCCTTGTGCGGCTTCGACCATATGTTTGGTGGCAACGCCGGTGGCATCAACTGAGATTTGATATTTTTCTTGGTTAGAATTGACCATGGATGCCATAGTTGTCATCACCAAATAGGCCGAAGAACCCGGCGCGATGGTGGCCATTTTAAGTTTTTCGGCGTGAGCGCTCGTTATGGCTGTGCCAACCAGTGCGGTCGCCATTAAGCCGGTCATCATTAGTTTCGTTAGTTTTTTCATTTATCTTCCTCCTTAAGATTTTTGTAATTTTAGTTTTTTTGTTTGCGCGTGTAGATATATCAATAAGAGCGCTGCTCCCCCTCCAATGATGGTTGACCAGATTTCGGGTGTGAGAATTGCGGCAGCTAAGCCAATTCTCAATCCACTCTCCCAGATGGGCAATTTTGCGCGTTCAAAGCGCGCCAAACCGGTGCAGATCATCCATGTTGCCAGCAAAAAGCGGGCGATTGCAGCGGTTAGGCCGGTGACTGTATAGCCATCAATGATTAGAATGTCGGGATAATAGACAAACATAAACGGGATGATAAAGCCGGCAAAAGCCAAGCGGATGGCTTCGAAGCCTGTCTCCATCGGTTTTGAGCCGGCAATGGGGGCGGCGGCAAAGGCGGCCAAAGCAACTGGCGGTGTGATGACTGACAAAACACCGAAATATAACATAAACATATGCGCAGATATTTTGGCGATGCCGAGGTTTTCTAGCACTGGCCCCATAACCAAGGCCAAAATTAAATAGGCGGTGACCGATGGCACGCCCATGCCCATAATCAGGCAGCCGAGCATGACCATAATTAATGACAAGAACATTTGGCCGCCGGACAGAGTGCGGATTATATCGGCAAATACCAAGCCGATGCCGGTCATGTTGACAATACCGATGACCACGCCCACTGTGGTGACGATGATCATTAACGTGGCGGCGGTTTTGCCTGAAACGATGACTGCATCGAGCCATTTTTTTGGTGATCTGAATTGAGGGAAGAGAATGAGGCAAGATATGATGGCAATGATGAGTGCATAAAAACCAGCATTTTGCGGTGTGCGGCCAGCCAACAAAACCGTGATGATTGTGCCCAATGGTAGCCAGAATGCCAAGCTTTGCACCCAATCCTTGCGGGTGATCACTTCGCGTTTTTCTATCGGTGTTGGGCCGATGCCTTCTTTGCGACATTCGACCAATACCACCAAAAATAGGCTTAAATAATAGAATATGGCAGGTATGATGGCTGCCACCACAATGCTTAAATAGCTAATACCGGTCACATCCGACATGATGAATGCCACCACGCCCATAACTGGCGGCATAATCTGCCCACCGGTAGAGGCTGTGGCCTCGACCGCTGCCGCAAATTTGGCTTTAAAACCGGCCTTTTTAATGATTGGAATGGTGAACACGCCGGTTGAGACAACATTGGCAATGGCAGCGCCTGACATCATGCCAAAAACCGCCGAACCTACGATGGATGCATGGGCTGGCCCGCCCGAAAACCGGCCGGTTGCAGCAAAGGCCATTTTGAGCAAAACTTCGCCGGCGCCAGAGGTTTGCAACACCCCACCAAATACGATGAATATCAATATGGTGGTCGAAACCACTTGCACCGGCCGGCCGAACACACCATCGGTGGTAAACCATTGCCGGTCGGCTAGGCTTTCCCAATTCAGGTCTCCACCACCAAAATCGCCCGGGAGTAGGGCATAAAATATAATGGCGGCGAACACCAGAAACATCGGCGCACCAAAAAACCGATAAGTGAGATAGCCCATCATGGATATAGCCACCCAAGCCATGATAAAATCAGGCCGTTCGATGAAGATGAAATAGCTTTCTTGCTCCAGCATAATTGTCGCCCAGCGCCAAATGAGCGCAATAAACAATATGGTCAGGAGGATGTGAATGTTCGGGCCGGAAATAAATTTGAGATTCTGGTTCTCGTTGGTTTCTGCTAGGGTTAAAAAACCAATTATTCCGCCTAAGGTGACCATGATGGCATATACAATGGTGGTATCAAACACACCAAAACCTGCGACAAAAACCGCAAAAATCGTTAGCAAAGTTGCGCTGATATCGCGTGCAACTCTTGCCGTTATTCTCAAATCCATAAAACATTCCTCCCAAAATATTAGAATGAGTATGAATAAGTTTGCTTGATTGCAAATAGCATTTGTGTAAACGTGCCACCTAGCGGCACGGAGGGGCAATGAAAAAACTAGAAAATAGATCTTTAGACCGAGGGATTTCATTATTACAGGCTTTGGCGCGGGTCGAAAGTAGTAGTTTGGCTGAACTTTTCCACAATACCGGCTTGCCAAAATCGACATTAAGGCGGTTACTTGGCACTTTGCAAGAACGTGGCTTGGTGCGCCGCTCGTTATTGGACAAGAGGTATAGATGCAACATCATGTTGCCGACTTCGGTCGACAATCACATCACCGAGCATATAGATTTTTTGCAGGTGGCATTACCGCTAGCTTGCAAGCTCACCAAAGACATTCAATGGCCATCTGACATTCATGTGAAAGACGGCAATAGCATGAAAATTATCGACAGCACACGGCCGTTAAGCCCGTTTCTTATGTATCAAATGAATGTTGATTTTAAAGTCAATATATTTGGCTCAGCCACCGGAATGGCATTGATGGCACATATGCC
>NVUS02000118.1 GCA_002402005.2 OCS116 cluster bacterium
ACGCATGAAATGGGCAAAATTATCAAAATTAGTGATTTTTCGGCCATTTCATAACCCCAATTTAGACGGTGGGGACAATTGATTTGAGGCAAATATGCAAAATTCCGACCAAGCACCACGGGTGTTGACGGTTGCCAACCAAAAAGGTGGGGTTGGCAAAACCACAACAGCGATTAATTTGGCCACCGCATTGGCGGCAATTGGTGAGACTGTATTGGTTTTAGATATTGACCCGCAAGGCAATGCCAGCACGGGTTTGGGCATTGACAAAGACCAACGTGATAAAACCACTTATGATGTTTTAATGGGTGATGCTGAGCTTGGCGATTGTTTGGTAAAAACCGCTGTGCCACGCTTATTTGTGGCGCCGGCCTCGATGGATTTATTGGGCGCAGAACTTGAATTGGCGGCGATATCCAACCGTAATTTTAGATTGCGTGATGCCATTTGGGCACAGAATCAAAAAGCCAATAAAGGCAAAAGTGTTCAATTCACTTATATTTTGATTGATTGCCCACCGAGTTTAAACCTATTGACCATTAACGCCATGTCGGCGGCGCAAGCTTTAATTGTGCCGATGCAATGTGAATTTTTTGCGCTTGAAGGTTTAAGCCAATTGTTGACCACGGTCGAAAAAGTACGCAATAGTTTAAACCCGCGGTTGGACATTCAGGGCATTGTTTTGACCATGGCCGATATGCGCAATAATTTAAGCCAACAAGTTGAAGAGAATGTGCGTAATTTTATGGGTGATCGGGTGTTTAAAACCATCATCCCCCGTAATGTGCGGGTTTCTGAAGCGCCGTCGCATGGCAAACCTGTGCTTTTATATGATTTAAATTGCCCCGGTAGCCGGGCTTATGTGGCGTTGGCATCGGAATTGTTAAAACGTGAAAAGAAATTAAAATCAGCGGCTTAGGGTATAAATATGGCAGATAATAAAAGCAATCGTCGTTTGGGCCGGGGTTTGGATGCGCTGTTGGGCGATAGCCAGACATTTCTAGATCATGAAAATGATGCCAATGAGCAGAAGACTCTGAATGTTGAGCAGATTGGGCCGAATCGATATAATCCGCGTAAGCATTTTAGTGAAGATGAACTAGCTGATTTGGCCAATAGCATCAAAGAAAAAGGTGTTTTGCAACCGATTTTGATTCGGGTGGTGGCTGACCGTGAATATATTTATGAAATTGTGGCTGGTGAGCGGCGCTGGCGCGCGTCTAAACAGGCAGGTAAAAATTCTATCCCGACTATAATTGTTGATTTGAACGACAAAGAAGCGCTTGAAGTTGCGATTATTGAGAATGTGCAACGTGAAAACTTATCAGCGATTGAAGAAGCTGTGGGTTTGGGGCAACTTATTGAACAATTTGAATATACGCAGGATGATGTGGCAAAAGTGATTGGCAAAAGCCGCTCTTATGTGACCAATATTTTGCGCCTGTTAAAATTGCCAGTTGAGATTAAAGAAATGGTCGAAATGGGCAAAATTTCGGCCGGACATGCGCGGGCATTGTTGGGGCGTAAAAATGCTGTGGCATTGGCTGAGCGCATTATTGATGAAGACATTTCGGTGCGTGGCATTGAAGATCTGGTGCGTGAGCAAGAAGGCCGCGCTGAGACCAAAGCTTCGGCAAAACGTATGACTGAAGACAAAGTGGTGAAAGTGAAATCGGCTCAAACCATTGCTTTGGAACATAAATTATCGGAAATTGTCGGCGGAATTGTGACCGTTGACTATAATGACAATGGCAAAGGTTATATTAAACTGCAATTTGGTAACCTTGATCAGTTTGAAGACATTATAAAGCGCTTAGGTGTTTGATGAAAACAAATGATGAACAGTTGGCCAAGCGCGGTTTTCTGTTCGAGAATGTTGAAAATCAATATGTTGGCATGTCGGATGATGAATTGTCATCACTTTTAAAAAGTATTCTGGCGGTAGAGCGCAGTGTTGCGGCTCGATTGATGGGGCAGCGTAAAAATACGGCTTTTATTGATGAACTCATTATCGCTTTGAGTTGTGAGCGTAAATTATATTCCAAATTAGAAATATGCGAATCGTTGGTGCTTTTTGGGCAGGATGCGGTTTTGCCGTTGATCGGCGTGCTTGGTAAAATTGGCAATAACCAACATAAATCTGTATCTGACAAACCATTTAAGAAAGACAACTTCCCGCTACCGCGTGATATTGCTGCTAGATGCTTGATAAGAATAGGGTTATTGGCGTTACCGGATTTGTTTGAAGTGCTAAAGGCTGCCAAACCATTGCAAGTTAGTGAGGCATTGGATGCTGTGGGCTTTATCCATTTTTATGATTCTACGACAAATTGTTTTGATGTTTTGGCGGCATGTTTTGATGCATATATTGCGAATGACTTAATGCGATGGAAATGTATTCGGGCGTTGAGTGGGTGCGTGGAAGCGAAGGATTTATTGTTGAAATGCCAAGTGGCTGAAACTCACCCTAAAATTGCTATAGAAATAGACAGAAGCCTAAGATTGATTGGGAATTTGTGATATATATCTGAGTATTGGAGCGGATATGGGCATTAGAAACTATTTGATCGAAGGTGGTTCTTGCACGGGGAAGACTGCTGTGTGTGATGGATTACTGCGGCTTGGTTTTCATGCCATTCATGGTGATCGTGTGTTGGCTTATCAGGGTGATCCAAAGACGGGAGCGACGTTGGATGGCTTTGTGCATGAGCATCATATTTGGGATGTAGATAAAGTTAAATCACTGGTTGCTGATCGTGGTAATGAGCTGTCGTTCTTTTGCGGTGGTTCGCGGAATTTTCATCATTTTATTGATCTATTTGATGTGGATATTGATACTTTGAATGAGCGGTTAGGTGCAAGGCCTGAAGGCGAATTCGGTAGTGAATTGAGCGAGCGGGAACTGATTGTGCGGTTGCATATGACGAAAAGTGGCATTCCTGAGAATGCGGTGAGTGCTGATGCAAATGTGCCGTTGGCGGATGTTGTTGATGAGATTCTGCGGCAGGTGAACGTATAAAAATGCTAGTCCCCTCTATATTGGCAGGAGCTCTAACCTTTCAAATTTTTATTGGGCAAATTAATCAGCACCACACCGATGATGGCGGTTAGCAATCCAAAGCCAATGATGAGTGTGATGTGCTCGTTTAAGAATATGATTCCTAATAATATACCGACGCCGGCTCTTAAATAGGCCTGGCTCGCAACCCTCATTGAACCCAATGTTTTGACAAGTCGAAAATAGATAATAAGCGCTCCGCCCGTGCAAAATATAGAGAGAATGAGTGTGGCAATAATGGCATTTGGGCTTGGTGTGAGATTCCATGGCTTATCAATGATTAAGCTTAGTGGCACAAGGCAAATTGTTGCCCAAATCATGGTGCCTGTGGCGGTAACTAGGCCACGAAGGTGAGTGAATTTTTTGCCGTAAATGGCGCTACAGGCGTATAAGAAAGCCCCAAATAGAGCTGCCATTTGGCCGAGAAACTCAGAAGCTAGGCCGTTTAAGGAATCGACACCGACAATGAGTATAACGCCCAAAACGCCGACGCATGCACCCAGAAGTTTGACATTATTGATGGGTTCGTGCCGCGTGATGAATAGGGTGATGAAAAATACAAATATGGGGGAGGTGGAATTTAGGACGCTGGCCAAGCCACTGTTGATATATTGTTGCCCCCAGACTAGGATTGTCCAGGCGGCAATTGAGTTGAAAATGGCTTGAATGAATAGCATTTTCCAAGTTTTTGGGTCTTTTGGTAGTCTTTCTTTGCGGAAGAACATGATGAGCAGTAGTAAAATGGCTGCGATTGTGACGCGAGTGGCGATGAGGGTGAAGGGCGGGAAATCGGCTACTGCGATTTTTATGAACATATATGATGAGCCCCAAAGTAGAGCTAGTAGGCCAAGTAGGGCGAATTCGATGATTAAGTTGGGTGTTTTATTGGTCATAATTGTTCCTTTTGAGGAAAGTATAACAGGTATGAGATTTTGAAGGTTCGGTGGTGGTGGAACTGTGGAGTGTTGG
>NVUS02000119.1 GCA_002402005.2 OCS116 cluster bacterium
GGCTCAAACGCTTGGCGTTGTAAATCCCGCACGGTATTTTTCAGCTCCGGCGTATAACAGAACGGTATTTTTTCCCAGGTCGCCAAATCATGAAAAATAGAATTGGGCGCCGTCACCACGCCCTCGCTCATCATTTTTTTAATTTGCGCGCCCCTGCCAAGCAACGGCATAAAATATTCTAGGTTTAACACTTTGTCAAAATTCGTACCGCCCAACCGCACACCATGCGAGGCTACAATGTTGATTTTGCTATTCTTACCGGTCTCAAACAAACAATAGTCAGATGTACCACCGCCAATGTCAACAATCAGCCCAAGCCCGCCATCGCCACGGGATGATGCATGAGCCGCCAGTGCCGCCGCCTCTGGCTCAAACATAAATTCAACGCTTTTAAACCCAGCCCGCCGATAACATTCGCGCAAATCTTGTTCAGCTTTGGCATTTCGCGCCGCATCATCAGAATGAAAATAAACCGGCCGGCCAGATATAGCGTGGTCAAACACCACGCCCTCACTTTGCTCAGCCCGGCTTTTCAACGCGCTTAAAAATTCCGAAATAATGTCGTAAAAATCAAACTTCTTGCCAATAATCATGCGCCGTTCGGCCATCAAGCCGGTGCCCAATACGCTTTTCAACGCCCGCATATAACGGCCATCTGAGCCATTCAACAGGTTCTGATTGGCAACCGAACCAAATTGCACAATCTGGTCGTCAAAATCAAAAAACACCGAGGTTGGCAAGGTATCATTGTCAGGCTCAACCTGAATGCGCTTTATTTTGCCGTTCACCAATGTGGTGACCGCCGAGTTGGACGTGCCAAAATCTATGCCTAATGTCGCCATGTCTCTACTCCCGTTGCGCAGATGAGCTTTATATGTAGTCACAGCTGATTTGGCAAGAGTTTAACTATATTTTGAGGCTTTTTATGCATATTGAGCGCAAACAAGGCTCAAATATGCAACAAAATCAAAACATCATTCAAAAAGAATATCTGCTGGGTACATTTTACGATGAGCATTCCGATGACATTGAAAAATTATGCCAAAACTGCGCATGGCAAAACACCTATTATCAACCCAAAAAGGCACTCGAATTGCTCAATGGCATTTGCAAAACCGATCGAGTCAATGTGCAAGTTTTCGCGCTGTTCAACCTGCATGATGATCATGAAGAGCTAATCGCCTTCTTCCCCTATAATGTGCAAAATAACCGCTGGGTTTTGCCAATCAAATGTTTCATCTCGTGGTGGGATGAGGTGATTGAAGACAATGCGCCACTAATCCATAAAGATTATACCGAGGTGAGCTTTTATTATTTAGCCTATTTCCTCAAAGAAAAAGCTGCAATCCTGCTCATTCATCAATGTTCAGATGAGCAATTTATAACCGCCTGCGACAATAGCGCTGTGCATATTTTTGCAGATTATAACCATTCTAAAACAACTCATAAAATCTACATAAGTAATTCAAATATAACAAGTTTATTGAAAATGCACTACGCCAAAATTGTCGAAACCGTCCGCCTCAAAATTAGAGACATTCTAAGCTAGCCAAATCCTCATAATCGTGACTTGACTTTTATGCGTATCAATTGCAGAAACAGTGATAATGATTATTAAAAAAAGGTATTCGGTATGAAAAAATCTCTTGTTAAATCACTATTGGCCGTCACGGCATTGGCCTCATTCATTGCGCCACAAGCGGCAATCGCGGCCGAGGAAATCAACATTTATTCCTACCGCCAACCATTTTTAATGCAACCGATTATCGATCAATTCCATGCCGATACCGGCATCACGGTCAATAGCATTTATGCCAATAAAGGCTTGGTCGAAAAAGTAAAAGCCGCCCAAGGCAAAGGCGAAGCCGATCTGATCTTAACTGTCGACATTGGCCGCCTCATTGGCGCTGTCGATGCTGGCCTGGCTGATGAGGTGAGCAGCGATGTGCTAACCGCCAACATTCCTGCCGAATTCCGCGATGCTGATGGCAAATGGTTCGGCATCACCACCCGCGCCCGCGTGGTTTACGCCTCTAAAGAACGGGTATCACAAGATGCCATCACTTATGAAGAGCTGGCCGATCCGAAATGGAAAGGCAAAATCTGCATCCGTTCTGGCCAACATGCTTATAATCTTGCACTTTTCGCCTCAATGATTGCCCATCATGGCGAAGCCGATGCACAAAAATGGCTCGAAGGCCTAAAAGCCAACCTAGCCCATAGCCCCAAAGGCAATGACCGCGCCCAAGCCCAAAGCATTTATAATGGCGAATGCGATTTGGCACTGGCCAATACCTATTATATGGGCAAAATGCAAACCAACGACAAAAACCCCGAGCAAAAAGACTGGGCAGCCAGCGTTAAGCTTATTTTCCCCAATGCGGCAGACCGTGGATCACACATGAACCTATCTGGCGTTATGGTGGTTAAAGGCGCTAAAAACAAAGACAATGCGGTTAAATTCATCGAATATCTATCTGGCGACAAAGCTCAAAAGCTCTATGCCGAAGCCAATTTTGAATATCCGGTCAAAGCCGGCGTCGAAATTTCCGAGCTAGTACAAAGCTGGGGTGCGCTGAAAGCCGATAGTTTAGCCTTGACCACAATTGCGAAGCATCGTAAACGTGCTAGTGAATTGGTCGATATTGTCGGCTTTGACGATTAATCTATTGGTATTGTATGACGCAAAGGGCGTGGGTTACAAAAACGCAAAAATTACTGCATTTGCCACGCGATATTAACCCGCTGTGGCTTTTGCCCGCCCTGCTCATGGCTTTTTGTTTGGTGGCACCGATTGCCACCATTTTCAACATTGCCCTCTACCCCGAAGAAAATATTTGGCCGCATCTCTATAACACCGTATTGGGCGGCTATATATCCGATACGCTGGTGCTCATCATCGGCGTCGGCGCGATTAGCCTGTCGATTGGCGTCAGCACCGCGTGGTTGGTGACCATGTATGAGTTTCCCGGCCGCAAATTGGCCAGCCGCTTGTTGCTGCTGCCATTGGCCATGCCGACCTATATCATCGCCTATTGCTATGTCGAGATATTCGATTATTCCAACGTCATTCAATCCACCATACGCGAACTTGGCGGATTTTCATCGGCGCGCGATTATTGGTTTTTCGAAGTCAGATCCATGGGCGGGGCGATTTTTGTGCTGTCCATTGTGCTCTACCCCTATGTCTACCTCACCTCACGTGCCGCATTTCTGCAACAAGATGTCAGTATGTTAGAAGCCGCCCGCATGTTGGGCCATAGCGCCAGATCGAGCTTTTTTAAAATCGCCCTTCCCATGGCACGACCGGCCATTTTTGTTGGGCTAACCTTAACCCTAATGGAATGCCTAAACGATGTCGGCGCGGTTGAATTTTTTGGCGTCAATACATTGACCGTCGGCATTTACGCCACATGGTTAGGGCGTGGCAATCTAGGCGGCGGCGCACAAATTGCGTTAATCCTATTGGCCTTTATATTCATACTCATTGTGGCCGAAAAATGGGCGCGGCGCGGCGCGAGCTATAGCCACACCACCCGCCGGCTGCAACCCATCAAACCACAAAGGCTCAGCGGCAGAACGGCTTTATTGGTGAGTTTTATGTGTTTCATGCCAATTGTTTTTGGCTTTGTCATTCCGCTCATTCAACTGGTTGCCGATAGCGTTCAATATGTCGACCAAACTGATTATGTGGCATTCATCGGCTATGCCAAAAACTCACTCATGCTTTCGGGCAGCGCAGCCATTCTGGCGGTGGTAATTGGCCTGTTTTTAAGTTATAGCGAACGTATTTTTAACATAAAATTAGTCGGTTGGATCGCCAAGCTGGCCAGCGTTGGCTATGCCATTCCGGGGGTAATTTTGGGTCTGGGTATTTTCATCAGCCTGATTGCCTTCGATGGTTTCCTCGGCCATATTCTGGAATTTTTTGGCTTTGTCGGCGCGAGCTCGCAAATGCTATTGTCCGGCTCACTGTTTGCCATTATATTTGCCTATTTGGTGCGGTTTTTGGCGGTGTCATATGGCGCGATCGAAACCGGGTTTGGCAAAATACCCGATAATTATGACCATGCGGCCAAAAGCCTTGGCCATCATAAAATCAGCATATTGCGCAGAATTCATTTGCCGCTCATTCGCCCCGCATTGGCCACCGCGCTCATCCTCACCTTTATCGATGCGATGAAGGAATTGCCGGCCACGCTCATCCTGCGGCCATTTAATTTCGATACCCTCGCCACCCATGTATATGAAATTGCCAGCCTAGAGATTTTCGAAGAAGCCGCCATTTCGGCACTTTTCATCGTCATCATCGGGCTGATACCGGTCTATATACTCAATCATATGATGAAGCTACCGCAATGGCGCGATGGCCGGTAAGCACCTATTATATATAGTTTAATAAATAGCAATCTTGCCACAATTATGCTCTATACTCATTTCATGAATGATTCATTTTGCAATTTGGGGGTCTGATGAAACGGCTATTTATCTGGTTAGTGTTGATTGTTTTAATCGTTGGTGGGTTTATTGTGGCCTTACCAAGCCTATTTTCGTCCGATCAAATCTGGGCCAAGGTCAACCCGATATTGGAGCAACAAGTCGGCCGTAAAATTGCAGTTTCTGGCACCCGCAAACTATCGCTCTACCCAGACATTGCCTTGATATTGGGCGACGTAGAGATTGGCAGCAATGTATCAGATGATACGCCGTTGGCCAGCTTACAAGAGCTGCGTGTATCGGTTGATTTAATGTCATTATTCAGCGGCAAAATTAACGTCAAAGAGCTAAGCCTAATCGGCGCTGACATCAGCCTGATTGTCGACCAAAATGGCGTTGCCAATTGGCAGACTTCCAATGATGCGCCTGCCCCGTTGCCCGAACAGGCCAGCAATCCGGATGATCCCCTCGGCGCACTGATTGCCGATAGCGTCAATGAAACCAGCCAACCCACCAGCGACAATGGCGTGGTGAGCGAATTTAGCTTGGCCGATTTGAGCATAAAGAATTTTAAAATCAGCAACAGCCGCTTAACCTATGAGAACCAACAAGCCGGCACATTCGAGCTGGCCGAAAACATCAATATAGACATCGGGCTTGCCGCACAGAATGAACAATTGTCATTAGTCGGCAACGCAACTTGGCAAAAGCAGGCCATCGATTTCAACCTCAATGGTTTCAACATTGCCGATTTTCTGGCCGACCAACCGGCGGCTTTGGCGTTTAAAATGAGCAGCACACCGCTTAACTTCGATTTGGGCGGCCAAATCCAAAATGGCGAAAAACTCAAATTTGATGGCAAGATTGCGCTGAGCACAAACAGCCTCAAACAGACCGCCAATTGGCTCAAAACCGATCTATCATCGGTCAATGACAGCGCCATAAACTTAAATACAAATCTTAAAATATCCGGCAGCAATTACCAACTTGCTGGCCTGTCACTCAGCGCGTTTGGCAGTAAAATTAACGGCACATTAAATCTCAGCTTGGCCGGCTTGCCCAATATTTA
>NVUS02000012.1 GCA_002402005.2 OCS116 cluster bacterium
GTTGCGGGTTACATTTTCTAAGCCATCAGTGATGGTTGATCTGAAGTCTGAGATAAGCTCATCAATATAAACTTGGCGCTCTTGGCCAGATTTGCTGCTGGCATCTTTTTCGACTTCGAGAGTTTTTTGCTCGATGGCAGAAAGGCGGAAACCTTCGACGGCTTTGGCCATTTCGCCAATTTCGTCTTCACGGTCTTGATCGCTAACCTCGGCATCCGTATCACCGGCAGATAGGTTTTTCATTGAATTGGTCAGGCTACTAATCGGCGAGACGATTGAATTGATCATTCTATAAGCCACCACCACAATGATGAGGAATAATATAATGGATACAATTAGTGAGGTTTGAAGGTCAGCCCAGAATGCGGTGGCCACTTCATCAGTGTAAACGCCGGTGCCGACAACAAAATCCCAAGGTTTGAAATGTTGGATGTAAGAAATTTTATCGACCGGGTCTTCGCTGCCGGGTTTTGACCACATATAGCCTACAAAGCCGCTGCCGGTGGCTTGCACCACTTTGGTAAATTCGCGGAAAATGAACACACCATTTGGATCTTCGAGCTCTGATAAATCTTTGCCGTTTAGCGCAGGTTTCACCGCATGCATGATCATTAAATTGGTTGAGTCGTTAATCCATAGATAGCCAGAACCGCCATAGCGTTGTTGTGAGACAATTTTAAGCGCGTTGGCTTTGGCTTCATCTTCGGTCACTGTGCCGGCTTTAAATTCATCATAATTGGCTTGAATGATGGAGATGGATTGTTGAACAATCGGCACAAGTGCTTGTTGATTTAAGGTATGGCGAACGTTATATTCGTTATAAAAACCATAGCCCAGAGAGGCGAAAAATACGATGGAGAATAGCCCTAATAGGCTAAATAATTTTGCTTTCACGGTGTTAAACATAATCGGAATACCTTATTGATTTACATTAACGCTTATACTTAATCAAAATAGTAAAGAAATCGTAATCGTCTAATACTTTTTGTGCAGAAATAGATGTTTACCTTGATTTATTGATGTAAAATATGTATATTAGATAAAACTAATATAAAGGAAAGATGATGACGTTTAAAATTGTGACTTTGGAAGATGTGGGTGCTGATATTCTATTAGATGTCAGGGAAATAGGCGAATTTGAAGCTGGTTGTTTTGATAGTGCTCAGCATGTTCCGCTGTCTAAATTGAGTTTAACTGTAGATGTGATGCAGAATTTTGATAAATCTCATACTTATATACTTTACTGTGTAAAAGGTTTGCGGGCGCGCAATGCGGCGCAAATTATGCGTGATGGTGGCTTTGAGAATGTATGTTTGTTAGATAGAGGCTACGCATAATACCATTTTGCCACAAGGCTAGACAAATCAAACTGAGTGAATAATGTGTAGCCAACTGAAATGAGGGCATTATGAAGCTGGAAATTTGTGTAGGCTCAGTGGCGAGTGCAATAAATGCGCAAGCCGGTGGGGCTGACCGTATTGAATTATGCGATAACTTATTCGAAGGTGGTACGACGCCGAGTTATGGCGCACTCAAGTATTGTGCAGAACAATTACTTATTGATACTATGGTGATCATCCGCCCGCGCGGCGGTGATTTTCTGTTTGACGATGCAGAATTTCAGGTGATGATTGAAGATGTAAAAATGGTACAACGCCTTGGAGTGCATGGCGTGGTGATTGGTGCGTTGAAAGCTGACGGGCATATTGATGTCGACATGTGTAAGGGCTTGGTGGATGTGGCTGGCGATATGCAGGTTACTTTTCACAGGGCGTTTGATATGAGTATTGATTGGCAACAAGCGTTAGAAGATGTGATTGACATTGGTTGCACGCGGCTTTTGACATCCGGCCAAGAGGTGAGCGCGTTTGAAGGTGCTGAGCGGTTGGCTCAGATGGTCAAACAAGCTGGTGACCGGCTGATCATTATGCCCGGTGGCGGCATTAATGCGCGCAATATGCAAAAAATTATCGACATGACTGGCGTGCAAGAATTGCATATGAGTGCGCATGTGAGCCAAGACAGCGCGATGCAATATCAACATACGGGTGCGTTTATGGGCGGCGCGTTGCGCAAGCCGGAATTTTTGATCAGCGTGGCATCGGCGGATAAGGTTGCGGATTTAAAGCGGGTTATGAGTTAGCTTGATAATCGGCTGCGCGAATTTCAAAATATGGACAAATTTGGTTATGTGATGGCAATCTGCTGTCTATGGCTGCTTTGTGGCCTTGGCGTTTGAGCCCGGCTTTTAAGAGAGATTTTTGAGAGCCTATATTGGCAGAGTGAGTGATGGCATTGATGAGGTCCAATTTCACCACTTCAAACCCATATTTAACCAGAGCTGTGGCTGCCTCGGCGGCTATGGCTTTGCCCCAAAATTGGGGTTTGATCCAATAACCAACTTCGCCCCAATATTCGCACAGTTTATTTTCGGCGGGTTTTAGCAAAGCCATACCGATACAGGTATCCGCCTCATATATTATCCAATAACCGAGGTCTGGCAGTTGGCAAACTTCGGTCATTTGATCGAGCTGGGCAGCCATTTCTGTGGCTGAGAGCACATGCTCATAGACATATTTTTGCACATCGGCATTTTGCATCATCTCGATCATATGATATTTGAATGTACCACAATCGACCCATGGCAAGAGTGTAAGGCGTTCTGTATGTAAAGTTGGTTTGTTGGATTTTTTATGATTGGGGTTGGTGATTTTAAAAAATGGTAAATCTTGCTCATAGGCGTTTATATTGCCCTGGCGTTTTAACCCGGCCTTTTGCAGTGATTTTTGTGAGGCAATGTTATCTTGATGGGTGACGGCAACCACGCATTCTAAGTTGAGATCATCAAACGCATATTTGACCATGCGGCTGGCAACTTCGGCCGCTATGGCTTTGCCCCAATGGGCGGGTTTGAGCCAATAGCCTGTTTCAAGAAGTTTTGGCTCTGCTTTGGTGGGGAGAGTTTTAAGTAGGCACATGCCGATGCATATATCGACTTCATATATCATCCATATACCGAATTTATCGGTGTTATTTTGTTTTATCTTTGTTAAGGACTCGACCACTTCTTCATCAGAATAAGCGTGGCCACGAATGTATTTTTGCACCTCTTGGCTTTGCATCATTTCGACGAGATGTTTTGTATATTTTTCTTCACCGTTCCACGGGTAGAGGGTGAAACGCTCGGTATGTAAAGTCGGTTTCATTATACATAACCTTCGGCTTTTAGATTTTTGAGATAGGTGGCGCTGACTGGTAATATATCATCATTGCTTAAGATGAGTAGGTTTTTGCGGCCGTCTTTTTTATGGGATTTAATGGCCGATTTAGCCACCCAGTGCGAGCGATGGATGATCATGCCTTCAATGTGAGATTCATCGAGTTGTTTGATGGCGTCGCTGATTTTATAGAGTATGAGCTTGTTTTCGGCGCTGGTTTGAATGCGCAGGTAATGATCTTCTGACTTTATATAGAGTAGATCTCCGCCGATGTTTTTGAGAAAATGCGGCATGGCCGGGCTTGTATGTTCAACCTGTTTGCGGCTTTTGATGATTTGTGAAATTACCACATAAATGAGGGCATAAATGGTTTGGCTGACAATGAAGATTTGTAGCCACAAACTGCCCATCTTTGGCCATGAAATTACATTGTCTAAAAAGATGAAGTTGATCAGCGCGATGGTGGCGAGCAAGGGAATGGTCATCAATATACCGCATAGGCTGCCGATGAATATAAACGGCCAATCAAGTCGTGCGACGAGAAATTTTTCAAACGTTGTCCACGCGACCCAACTGACGTTACATAAAGTGAGCCAATAGGCAAAACGGGCGAAAAAATTGCCGATTCCGTCGGTATCATAGGGGGCGATTTGGGCGACAATGAGCGATATTATGCCAATGATGACATAGGGAAAGCTGTTGAAATCTTTAATTTTTTGAATGAGTTTATCGCGCATGACTGCAGGATAGTGAAAAAACCATCCCGCGCAAGTATTTTGAGTTTATTTTTTTGCCGGCATGGTCGTTTTGCTATGGTCCATTTTGGAATGATCCATGTTTTGGTGATCCATAGTTTTTTCCATGGGTTTGCCAAATGGCATGACGTGGAATTTGGCACTGGCGGTTGAGGCATCATCAAATGTGAAATGAATCTCGACCATGTTGCCGACGGCAAATGTGGCTTTGTCTAATTTATACATCATCAAATGAAAGCCATGCGGGTTAAAGCTGGTTGTGCCATTGGCCGGAACTTTAACGGTTTTGACTTTGCGCATTTTCATGATTGCACCATCCATGATGTGATTGTGTAGCTCGATTTTTTGAGCGCCATCGGTGGTGGCAGAGACGATGTTAAGAGTTTTGTCGCTATTGTTTTTAATTTCAAAAAAGCCACCAGCCACTTTGTTAGGCGGTATCCATAACCAGCTATCAGTGATGATGATTTTATCCATTGCCATGGCAAGGTTGGTGAAGGCCAGTATAAAAATAGTGGTCAGGGTGAAAATCTTGCGCATTTTTTTGCCTATTTATTGTTTTAAGTTTATATAGTCTAAAATA
>NVUS02000120.1 GCA_002402005.2 OCS116 cluster bacterium
GCCAATAAAGAAGAGCGGCAAAAACAATATAGCGATTTGGGCCGCGAAATGCTGAAGCGGATTTTTAAAAAGCTAAAAATAGAATTTACCGAAGACAAGTTAACCGCCGCCTTACCTAAATTGGCCTATAAATCACTCGATGACGTATTTGTGGCCATTGCCCGCAGCGAAATAAAGCTTAGAGATGTGGCCATTGCCATGGTGCCGATGTTACTTGAAAATAATGACGTTGAATTTATGCATGACCAAACCCATTTTGAGATTGGGGCGAGCAACAAAACCACCCCTATGCCCATTCGAGGAGTATCCAAAGACATTGGCGCCATTCGCTTTTCGAAAAAACATCCTCCGATTGCTGGCGAACGTATCATTGGCATCTTAACCCCCGGTGAAGGCTTGGTTGTTTACCCAATCCATAGTGAAGAGCTTGAGGCTTTTGAAAGCAAGCCGGAATTATGGATTGATTTGGTCTGGGATTTAGAAGGCCGCGAAAAACAATGGTTCACCGCGCCAATTGAGATCACCTTGCTAAACGAAGTGGGCGCTTTGGCGCAAATCACCACCATGATTGCTGAACAGGGTTGCAACATTTGGAACAGCTATATTGTGGCCAAAGAGGTTGATTTTCATCATCTTTATATGGAAATTGAAGTTAGAGACATTCACCATTTTAATCTGGTTAAAAACTCGCTACAAACATTGCCGATCATCAACAACATAAAACGCGTTGCCGGCAAAAAATTTGGTGAGATCAGTATATAGTTGAAAACGCCAAATTCATAACCATATATAAACCAAATATAGTATAGTCTCCAGAGTGATAGATTATTGTTTTAACTGGATGTTCAAATGCTGTTCAAACGGCGCGAAAAGCTTAAAAAAAGGCAAAAACTTGCGAATTTCTTTGCACCCAGCAAAGGACTATGGCGAAGCTTCAAATATATTTGGCGGCGTATTTGGCGTATCAATGCAACGCCTTATGCCATTGCTTTTGGCGTGGCAGCTGGCGGATTTGCCTCTTGCACCCCATTTTTAGGCCTGCATTTTGTAATCGCCGCAGTGATTGCTTATATTTTTAGCGCCAGCATATTGGCATCTGCATTGGGCACAGCCATTGGCAACCCAATTACCTTTCCTTTCATTTGGTATTGCATTAAAAAAATCGGTGACTTTATCTTGGGCAATGAACAAGTGGTTGGTGAGGAAGTCCGTTTAACCAAACATATGTTTAGAGACGGTTGGGACGGCATGTGGCTGACCCTGAAACCGATGATAATTGGCGCTGTTCCGCTTGGGCTTTTGGTTGGTGGTGTGATGTATTTTATCGTCTACCGCGCCGTAGTGCTTTATCAAAAAGCCAGAAAACATAAATTCAAATCATAGTTTTTGATGTTATTCATAAAATTTATCAATCAATTGCCTGTGCTTGTTGCTTGTGCTTTTGACGCCATGGATTATAACTTAAGCATTGTTAAATTAGGGCAGAGATATGACTGAATTTTTAAGACTAGGCGTGAATATTGACCATGTGGCCACCATCCGCAACGCACGCGGCGGCGCCCACCCCGACCCATTAAAAGCTGCCAACATTGCCGCACTCGCTGGCGCGGATGGCATCACCGCTCATTTACGCGAAGACAGACGCCATATAAGTGACAGCGACATTGCCCGCTTGCGCGCCGCCATTGATGTACCGCTTAATTTGGAAATGGCAGTGACCGATGAAATGGGCAAGATTGCCCTACGCCACAAGCCCAATGCCTGTTGTCTCGTGCCTGAAAAACGCGAGGAAATAACCACCGAAGGCGGCCTAGACATTGCCGGCAATAACAACCGCATTAATGATTTTAGCAAAATGTTGCAAGAGCAAAATATTCGCGTTTCATTATTCATCGACCCTGACCAAGTGCAAATTCAGGCATCGGCTGATGTCGGCGCGGACATTATTGAATTGCATGCGGGCGCTTATTGCGAGGCGTTTATTGCTGGCGATCAAAAATTGATTACCCATGAGCTTGAAAAACTACGCATTGGCGCTGAATTGGGCCATGAGCTGGGTTTGGAAGTGCATGCAGGCCACGGCTTAGGTTTTGACACAGTAAGCGCTGTGGCAGCCATTCCGCAAATCGTCGAGTTGAATATTGGTCACTTTTTAATCGGTGAAGCTATATTCATTGGGCTTGAAGCCAGCATTAAAAAAATGCGGCATTTGATGAATAAAGCCCGCGCAACTTTGGATTAAGCAAAATGATTATTGGCATTGGCACAGATATAGTTGAAATTAACCGCATTGCGCGCTCGGTCGAAAAGTTTGGCGATAAATTTTTAGCCCGCACCTTTAGCACTGACGAGCTTGAGCAAGCCAAAAAGCTAAATGACCCGACCGCATATTATGCCAAACGCTTTGCTGCCAAAGAAGCCTTTGCCAAAGCCATTGGCACTGGCATTGGCCATGCAGCGGCGTTTAAAGACATATCAACGCTTAATAATGAACAAGGCACACCCTATATTGAGTTGGCAGGTGATGCTGCCACATTCATTAAAAACTTGCAAAAAACCAACGGCGATCGTGTTGCCAGCATACATGTCAGCCTAAGTGATGAAAAACAATATGCACAAGCATTTGTTATTTTGGAACTTATATAGAATTTCTATTGATTTTATTGAGATTTCACTTAAAACAAGCAGTGGTGACGGAGCGTAGCGCAGTCTGGTAGCGCACTTGACTGGGGGTCAAGGGGTCGTAGGTTCAAATCCTATCGTTCCGACCATTATTTCCTATAAAATTCATACACTTAATGCGAATCCATTGCGGTCTATTTTGGCACAATATGAGAATAAATGGGCTTAACACCCCGTTTTAGCGATGAAAGTCCGTCAAAAGTTGGTCACGGTCTGGTTATATTCTACGGGATTATTAAGAAATATTCCGATTATTCACGTCACTTATCATACAGCCGCGCATAACGTGTTTTCGAAATCATCGGTTAATCGACGGCATATATATTTAAGTATGCAAACACCCATACATTGATAATTTATAAAAACAACTTCTAGTATAGCATTGACAAATACGGATTTATTCTCAAAAATGACAATATAAATACTGCTAAATTTTATGAGCGAGAATGAATATTATTTAATACTATAAAATACACAAAGGATTACAGATGAATATTTTGCGAATTCTTATACAGGCATTCACGCGGGCATTTCGGCGATTCAAACAATTACCGCGTGTGCGAGATGCCATTCGGAAAACTATACTGGCTTTATATAAGTTTTCATTTTTGCGAAAACTGATTAGTAAATACACCACCATTAACACATGCAATTTAACCGCTGCACGGCCGAGGCCATTTGGCCTTTGGTCTCCTGTGCCGGATGAACGTGACACGCCTTTAGCTGTTTTATATGACCACCAAAGCCCGGTTGGGGATTATACAAGTTGGCCAATGTTGGTCGACAAACGGTTTTCGGCGCGGCATATAAAGCCTGTTTCACAACAGTATATTGATGATTTACCTGAAGCAGAGCATTATAAAAACATCATCCGCAAAA
>NVUS02000121.1 GCA_002402005.2 OCS116 cluster bacterium
GATTTTGCCTTAAGTTTACACTTGAATATAACCTAAAAATAATGAGAGACAATATGGAAATTGATGTGATTAGAGGCTATCACGCGCATGTGTATTTTGATGCTGATAGTGTGGAACAGGCGCGGGCGCTGTGTTTGTGTGCGGCGGAGAAATTTGATGTGGTGATGGGGCGGGTGCATGAGAAGAATGTTGGCCCGCACCCTAGATGGTCGTGTCAGTTGGGCGCATCTTCGGCGCAATTTGCTATGTTATTGCCTTGGTTGGCGTTGAACCGAGATGGCTTGATAGTGTTTTCGCACCCGGTGACGGATGATGCATTGCTTGACCATCGTGACCATGGGATTTGGTTGGGCGCGGGGCTTGAGTTGGATTTGAGTATTTTTTAACTGGCTTTGATGCTGGGTTTTAATTGCCACTGGCCAAGCGCTCGGCCATGATGCCCGAGCCGATGATGGTTGCCAATAGAAACAGAGTGCCGACAAATTCGGCGGCTAGTTTTTGGTTAAGAGTATAATTTTGCCAATTTCGCCCGATAAAATACCTTGGCCACCGGCTTTGACCAGTAGGCGGAAAATATCGAGCCGGGTTTGTTGACTTAGGGCGGCGAATGCCGAAACTGTATTTGAAGTGCCCATATATCATGAATATTTGATATATGGATATGAGCTAATGGAAATTTAGGTAATTTTATTCTAGGGCTTTGATGTAGCGTTTGACGGATTGTTGAACCAATTGGTCGGCATTGGGCATTACATTTTGACCAAACGCGCCGTAGAGGCGGTCGAATTTATAGGGGGCGATGATTTTGCCGATGTGAGCGACTTTGCGGGCGGGTAGGGGGATGACATTGGGGAAGCTATACATGAAGCTGATGGAATTTATGCGCTTTTGTGGGCTGATGGTGTCGCTGGCGAATAATGCGCCTTTGCCATCGGCTGTGCCTGACCAATGCATGACGCTGCTGCCATTGAAATGGCCGCCGCATTTTACCAAGGTGAGGTCGTCCTCTAGGCGCAGCTCATCGCCTTCCCAGAATAGGATATTATCGGATGCTTCTTGCACCCAGGGGCGGTCATTTATATGGATATAGATGGGGATGTTGCCGAACGCCGCGCTCCAATCTGCCACATTGGAATAAAAATGTGGGTGGGAGATGGCGATGGCTTTTAGGCCGCCGCGGGCTTTGATGTCTTCAATCAATTGATCGCTGACGAGCGGCATGCAATCCCATAAATAATTGCCATTTTGGGTTTGGATGAAATGGGCATTTTGGCCGATGCCGACTAGGTGTGGGGTGATGCTGAGGCGGTAGACATTGTCTTCGACCTTGCGCCAGATGGTATCGTGCTGGTTTTTATGTTTTTCTAATTCGACCCATTGTTGGCCTTCTTCGCGGACATATTGGCGGTCATCCTCGCAGATTAAGCAGCGGGCTGGTGGGTTTTGGGCGGCATTATGTTGCACGCCGCAAACTTTGCAGGTGAATTTTGGCATGTGAAAAGTCCTTTAAATGTTGGAGAAAGATATATGGCGTGAAAGCTCGAGATATGGCGGTATATGATATTGTGATTGTTCGATATGCAGCCGATATTCGCGACAAGTGATTTGTTTGCCGGGTTGGGGGGTGAATAATCTGAGTATTCGTGCCATTGTCTTTCTCCTTCATTTAAGGTTTATGCGGTGGCGGGGTTTATGACGTCGTCGCCTTTGTTCCAATTACATGCGCATAATTCATCGGTTTGTAGGGCGTCCAATACGCGCAAAACTTCATCGGGGTTGCGGCCAACATTGCCGTCATTAATCATCACAAAACGGATGATGCCATTGGGGTCGACAATATAGGTGGCGCGTTGTGCGACGCCATCATCGCCTAGAATGCCGAGGGCAGAAGTTAGCTCGCGTTTGACATCGGCCAGCATGGGGAAAGGCAGATCGCGCAATTCGGCTTGGTGTTTGCGCCATGCCCAATGGACATGTTCGCTATCGACACTGCCGGTTAGCACTTGGGTATCGCGCAGGGCAAAATCTTCATTCAGATCGCCAAACGCGGCGATTTCTGTCGGGCAGACAAAGGTAAAATCTTTAGGGTAAAAGAAGATGACTTGCCATTTGTCGGCATAGGTTTTGTCGCTAATGTCGATGAAGACATTGTCGATATCCATATCATCGAATGGCAGGGCTGCCACTGCGGTTACATTATATTCTGGGAATTTTTGGCCTAATCCTAACATTTTATTCTCCTGTTTTGGTTGGTTATTTGTTGAGGCTTTTGAGCATCCACAAGGTTTTTTCGTGAATTTGAAGGCGGGCAAGAAATACATCTGAAGTGACTTCATCGTGGTTTTCTTGCGCCGCAGTGAGGGCTTGGTTGAGGTTTTTGATCAGGGTTTGATGCCCGGTGACCAGATTGGCAATCATATCGGTTGCGTTTGGCACATTGTCATCTTGCACAATTTGGCTGGTTTCGATCATCTTGGCATGATTGAGTGGGGCGTAGCTGCCCAGAGCGCGGATGCGTTCGGCAATCTCGTCTATTGCGGTCCACATTTCGGTATAATGTTGCTCGAACATGGTATGCAAAGTGTGGAAATGCATGCCTTCGACATTCCAATGATAGCTGTGGGTTTTAAAATAAAGGCTATAAGTGTTGGCCAATATATTGTTTAGCTGTTGAATGACGACATCTTGACTGTTATGGGGCATGTTATTCTCCTGTTATTTGATGAGTGGATATTAGCAAGTGAATAATAATAAATAAAATATATTGATTTTATTATTATGATAAATTATATTTATCGATATGAATTTACGTGAATTAGAATATTTAGTGGCGGTGGCGCAATTTAGGCATTTTGGCAAAGCCGCGGCGCATTGTAATGTGAGCCAGCCGGCCTTGAGCATTCAGCTTAAAAAGTTGGAGCAAGAGCTAGGCGTGGCTTTGTTTGAGCGCAACAATAAGCGGGTGTTGATCACCCCGATGGGTGTGAAAATTACCATGCGGGCGCGGATGATTTTGCAACAAGCCAGTGATTTGAAGCAATTTGCCAAAGGCGCGAGCGATATATTTGCCGGAGAGTTGAAGCTTGGCGCGTTTCCGACCTTAGCGCCATATTATTTACCGCAAATTGTACCCAAAATTATGCATGAATTGCCCAATATTCAGTTGTTATTGATTGAAGACAAAACCGATATATTGATTGATAAATTGCAAAAAGGTGAGATAGATTGTGCCTTTATGGCGTTGCCGGTTGAGGCGGAGAATCTTGATTATGA
>NVUS02000122.1 GCA_002402005.2 OCS116 cluster bacterium
AACCCAATTGCATAATGTCTCTTTTGCCGGCGACGGCCGCGACCGAAAAACCATTGGCCATGGCTTTGCCAAAGGTGCATAAATCCGCTTCAACGCCGTAATATTCTTGGGCACCGCCCAAATGCCACCGAAAGCCGGTGATCATTTCATCAAGGATGAAAACTGCACCATATTTTTGGCATAAGGCTTTTACTTTTTGCAAAAAATTATCAGTCGGGTGCTCAGTCGCCGCCGGTTCTAAAATCACACACGCCATTTGCGTCGGATATTGCTCAAACAACGCCTCGAGTGAGGCAATGTCATTATAATGGAAGGTTTTTACACCATCAATTTCATGTTGTGGGATGCCTTTGGTGATCGGGGTTGAGCCGATGAACCAATCATCATAACTGAAAAATGGATGGTCGATACAGCGCGCCACCATGGTGCGGCCGGTATAAGCACGGCTTAATTTTATGGCGGCGGTGGTGGCGGTCGAGCCGTTTTTGGTAAATTTAACCATGTCGACTGAATCAATCATATCAATCAACAGTTCCGCGGCTTCCAACTCGATTAAACTGGCACGGGTTAAATTGTTACCATTTCTAATTTGCTCAATGGCGGCATTGTCAATCTGTTCGTTGGCATAGCCTAGGTTCACCGCACGCAATGCCATGCCATAATCCAAAAACTCATTGCCTTTGTCATCGTAAATGTAAGCGCCTTTGCCATTTTTAAAAATTTGCGGGGCGTTTTGCGGATATTGATCAAACCCACGCGAATATGTATGTGCGCCACCCGGAATGGCTTTTAACAATCTATCTTGATAGTTCATTTTTTCCCTCACTTATATCTTCGAGCGTGTATAGAGTTTGCAATATTTTATAATCATCTTCTAAACTGTTTGGATAGGTCGATTGCCCGCCAGATTTCACACTAGCAACGGCCTGCACAAATGCCTTAACTTCATTTATATAAGGCTCTTCAGGGTTTATATAACCCGCCTCAACTGTGCCTTGGGCAAAGCTAAATTCTTGCCATTCATCCATGTCGGTATTGATGTATTTGACGATGTTATCATCGGCAGTGTAGATGATTTCACCCGTTGTGCCCAATATACGCATTTGGCGTGTGGCGCGCGGGCGCGAGATAACCTCAACGGTTAAATTGCCAATGACATTGTTGGGATATTGCAGCAAGCAATGGTAAATATCTTCAATGTCAGCCGGCATGTCAGTTAATTTGCGACGCACACAGGCAAGGGCGGTTGAATCGCCAAAAATATCATTCAGCCAGGTCAGCTCAAAGGGTACAATTTCGCGGCAGCCGCCCGTGTCGGGGTTAGACACATAGAAATCTTCAATTTTTTCCCATGGGTGCCAATCGGGTAAATATTGACCGGTATGATAGTTGTAATTTAATATGTCGCCAATTTTATGCTCGTCGATCAGCTGTTTAATTTTCATTGGCGCTGGGTAGAAACGCATGGTGCATGACGGGGCCATGACGATGGCTTTGGTTTTGATCAGCTCGATTAACTCAAGGATTTTATCGGCATCAACCACCGAGGCTTCGATGAAGCAGCTTATGTTATTTTTTGCGGCAATGTGGGCATAATGCATATGGAAGTTTGGCGGTGTCGAAATGAGCAGCGCCCCGGGTTTATACTGTTCTAACGCAGCCTCGAAATTATCACTGATTTGAATGTCATATTTACTTTTGGCTTCGGCGCGTCTGTCGGCGCGCAAATCAAAGCCAATCACATCATCTTTAAAACCCAAAGCGATCAGGTTGCGCACCCGCCTTTTGCCCATCGAACCTAGGCCAACGACTAAAAATTTCATCTAGATGCTCCATTCATATTTCATAATATTCTCAATTGCCAAAAAATCATAAATGCTATCAATTTCATAGCATTGATAGCGTTTGATTTTGTAGAAACCGTTATTTTGAGTGTAAAAGGTTTTTTGCGCCAACAAGGCATCTGTTTTGACAATATATGCCGCGCCATAAGGAAAATAAGCCGCATCATTGTCTTGGCGTCTTGACTTCATTTCTAAATTTTCAACATAAGGCGTTAGAAAATGCTCCTCCCTAATTTTTTTCATGATGGATGGATGTTCATTTACTTCGCCAATTGAGATGATGGAATCAAATTGATCTTGATGGGCGATGATTTTTTCGAGCATATTGTCAATGTCATCATCCTCGCGCAATGGCGAGGTTGGCTCGAGCAGAATGATATAATCAAATTTACGGCCAAAGCGCACTTCATATTGCTCAATCACATGTTTAACCGCATCAAACGATGTGGCGGTGTCGGAGGCCAAAAAATCCGGGCGCAAAAAGGGCACATTGGCACCATATTCAACCGCAATGTCAGCAATGTCTTGGCCATCGGTCGAGACCATAAGCTCATCGATATATTGGCTTTTTAAGCCGGCCTCTATCGACCAAACAATGAGTGGTTTTCCGCATAATATTTTGATGTTTTTGCCAACCAAACCCTTGCTACCCGCGCGGGCAGGGACAATGGCCAAAACGCTTTGTCCGTCAATCATAAACCCACCTATTGCCCTTTAAATACCATTGCATATTCATTATTGGCTTTCTCATATTCTTCATGGCGGCCAATGTCTAGCCAATATTCATGTATCGGGTAGGGTATGGTTTTCATTTGGGCATTAATGGCTTTTTCGAACAGGGTCGGCATGTCAAGATATGCATCTCGTGGCACCAGATCGAGCATTTTATGGTCCAGCACATAAATGCCGCCATTGACATAAAATTGCTGAATGGGCTTTTCTTCAATGGCGCTGATTTGGCCGTCATCAACCTTAACCACGCCATATGGCACTTGATAATCATATTCGCGCACGCCCATAGTGGCTAGTGAGCTGCTTTGTTGGTGCGCATCTAACATATGTTCAAAATTGACATTGGTCAGCAAATCACCATTCATCACAAAAAATGGCTCAGTGAGCTGGTCTTTCATAAAGCCCAATGCGCCGGCGGTGCCCATACGTTTGTCTTCATACACATATTCAATCTCGATGCCAAATTCTGCGCCATCACCAAAATGTGCAACAATCACTTCGGCCTTATAGCTGACGCTGAGGATGAATTGGTGATAACCATGTTTTTTAAAATTCTCGATGATGGTTTCCAAAATCGGCTTGTCGCCAACTTTGAGCATGGGTTTGGGTATATTGTCGGTCAGTGGGCGCAAACGTGTGCCCATACCGCCAACCATCAGCACCACTTTATTGCTTTTGGGGGTGATTTGTTGAACTGGTGTGAGGCTTTCTAAGCCAATTAACAGTCCATTTTCATCAACCACTGGCACATGCAGAATTTTATTCTCATTGGCTTTTTGCAACGCTTGCTGGTTGTCCGCGCCTTGAGTGAAGCTGATCGAGTGCTCATTGACGATGCTGTCAATCGCCTCATCTAACGACATGTCATTGAGTAAACCGCGGCGTATATCACCATCTGACAAAGTGCCAATAAATTGGCTATTTTGATCAATGACAAAGGCAATGCCTAACGCCCCGTCATCTATGGTCTTCATGGCTTGCCGGATGGTAGCGCCTAAAGGCAGATGAAGATTTTGGACAGTTTTCATATTACACTCAATTGAAACGGTTAGAATTTATCAAGATTACTATATTAGGCGAGGTTATAAAATGTTTTTTTCAATATATTGCTCAAATCTTGC
>NVUS02000123.1 GCA_002402005.2 OCS116 cluster bacterium
TGCCGTCTAACGCGCGGTCAGCTAGCGAAACATGCGTAGCATGTGGAGCGCACGCAAGTGTCAACAGTGAGCCTTAAGGCGAACGTATAAATGAAGTACCCGAGTATTGGCAAGAGCGCTACCCGGTATCAGCTGTGAAAAGACAGTTGGCTGGTAACAAACGCTCTGGAAGTTTGCATTTTGCTTGGCACTGCGCTCGTTCGCTCCGCTCTCTAGCTAAGCCACTCAGCCGCTGATCAGCGGCAAATTCACCACCCCAATCAATTACATTTAAGCTTAGTGAGCTAGAGTTTGGTGAAACTCCGAGTTTGGGTGCCTCACGGCAGACTCAGCATTTGCGAGTTGGTGCCATACTGTAAATTCTGAATTTACCACTTGGTGCCATACTGCATATCATGGAAAATGAGCCCGAACCCTTTAGGGTGAGGCAAGGCCGACTGGCCGTCGCGCGGTTAGCGCGTAGCAAGCTTGCGGAGGCAAGCGCCCGCAGGGGCTAATTAGCCCACCGATAGGTGGGCGTAAAAACCCAAGCTTAGAAATTCAGGCATAAAAAAAGCCCGCCATTAGGCGGGCTTTAATTTATGGCTTAATTACTAAGCGCTTTCACTATATTCAATTTCGCCTGAGTTATCTTCTTCGATCTCGCGTAGCACATAGCCACGACCCCAAACGGTTTCGATGTAATCATGGCCAGTTGCGGCAGAAAGCTTCTTGCGCAATTTGCAAATGAATACGTCAATAATTTTTAGTTCTGGCTCATCCATGCCACCATATAGATGGTTTAAGAACATTTCTTTGGTTAGGGTCGTGCCCTTACGCAAGGAAAGTAATTCTAGCATTTGATATTCTTTGCCGGTCAAATGAACACGTTGTTGATCAATCTCAACCGTCTTATTGTCCAAGTTAACTGCCAAATCACCAGTTTTAATGATAGATTGTGAATGACCTTTAGAGCGGCGCACAATGGCGTGAATCCGCGCAACCAATTCATCTTTATGGAATGGTTTTGTCATATAATCATCAGCACCAAAGCCAAGACCACGTACTTTATTCTCAATGCCAGCAAGGCCAGAAAGAATAAGAATTGGTGTTGCCACTTTGGCCAAACGTAAAGCTTTTAAAACTTCATAGCCGCTCATATCTGGTAGATTTAAATCTAGCAGAATGATGTCATAATCATAAAGCTTGCCTAAATCGACACCTTCTTCACCAAGGTCTGTCACATAAATGTTAAAACCTTCGGATTTGAGCATAAGCTCAATACTTTGTGCTGTCGCACTATCATCTTCAATCAGAAGAACACGCATCAGTAACCCCTTTGCCTCATATATCTCAGAATGCCGCTCACCAAATAATTACCAACCATACTCTTTGGCCTCGAGATTTCAGTTAATTGATTCGACATGAAAAAAACCATGCCTACGAATCAGTAAGCTAAAGCCATTTAGTTAACAAATCCTAATCAAAGTAAAGATTTAATCCCCTATTGTTAATAAAATTTACCAGATTGTTAATGCCGCGCTTACTAAAAATAAACCATGTTTGATCAAAAGTAACTGAAATTTAACGATTTTTTTTAAGAAAATTTACCGAAACTTAAATTTTGCGCGCCATAATGATGGTTAGAAAATAATTATTAAATTTGGTTAATAAGTCAAATTCGTTAAAATAAATTATTTTTTAAGTATAAGTGGATCGTTCTTTTGGTAAATGAGTTGGAAAATATCACTGTAACTGAATATTGGGGCCGTGTGGTCTCAGTACAAGGTCTGCTTGTCGAAATTATCGGCCCTCTCTATGCCATGAATGTTGGCGCTCATCTTAAAGTCATAGTTAAAGACGACTATTCGGTGATCTGCGAAGTGGTGGGTTTTAAGGACAATGTGGCGCTGTGCTTGCCGTTTGGCGAAATAGATGGGGTGCGTATGGGCTGTAAAGCCATACTTCTATCCTCCGAACCGATGGTTTTCCCTAACGAGGGATGGCTTGGCCGCGTGGTCAATGGTTTGGGCGAGCCGATCGATGGCAAAGGCCCATTGCCCAAAGGCGATAGAGGCGTGCCATTGCGTAACAAACCGCCCAAAGCCAACAAACGTGCGCGGGTTGGCGGGCCGATGGATTTGGGTGTGCGCTGCCTAAACAGTTTCACCACCTGCTGCAAAGGCCAGCGGATGGGCATTTTTGCCGGTAGCGGCGTGGGCAAATCGGTTTTGCTGTCAATGTTGGCACGTTATACCGATTCAGACGTGGCGATTATTGGCCTGATTGGCGAACGTGGCCGCGAAGTGCAAGAATTTATTGAAGATGATTTGGGCGAAGAAGGCCTGAAAAAATCGATAGTCGTGGTGGCAACCGGTGATGAAAGCGCATTGATGCGCAAACAGTCTGCCTATATGACTTTGGCTCTGTCGGAATATTTCCGCGATCAAGCTAAAGATGTCTTGTGCCTGATGGATAGTGTGACGCGGTTTGCCATGGCGCAGCGTGAAATTGGTTTAAGCTCTGGCGAGCCGCCAACCACCAAAGGCTACACGCCAACCGTATTTTCGGAACTGCCAAAATTATTAGAGCGGGCCGGGCCGGGCGAATTTTTAGAAGGCTATGCCAACGACAATGGCGAGCCGATTGCTGGCTCGATCACCGGTCTATTCACGGTGTTGGTCGATGGCGATGACCATAATGAACCTGTGGCCGATGCGGTGCGTGGTATATTGGATGGCCATATTGTGATGGAACGCGCCATTGCCGAACGAGGGCGTTACCCCGCAGTTAATATTTTGAAATCCGTATCGCGGACCATGCCGGGCTGTGTGCCAGATGAATGGTATCCGGTTATCCAAAAAGCCAAACGCCTGATGGCGACATATGGTGATATGGAAGAATTGATAAGATTGGGCGCTTACCGCGCAGGCACCAATCCCGAAGTTGACGAAGCGATTTTTTATAATAAACCGTTGGAAGAATTTCTAACCCAGCGTAAAGAAGAGCGCACCGGCCTGATAGAGGGCTACCAGATATTAAAAGATATATTGAATTCTCCAGCGCGTATTGCTGGAGAGAGTACTGACCAAACGCCAGAAGGTCAGAGTGTAACCGAAGCTGATGGGAAATCTGGCAACCCCTTTGGCTTTAACGAGTAGAGTAGAGTAAATGAAATCAAGACAATCCTTAATAAGGCTGCGTCGCTTCCAAGTTGAAGAGAAACAGCGCCAAGTGAACGAAATAGAAATGATGATGCGGGATTTGCAACAAAAGCAATTTGACTTGCATGAACAAGTGCGTTTTGAGCAAGAACGTGCCGGCATTTCAGATGTCACGCATTATGCGTATCCGACATTTGCAAAATCGGCCAAAGATCGCGCTGATAACATTCAAGTGACCATTGATGGCCTGCAAGGCCAGTATGATTTGGCAAAAAATGATTTGGCCGAAAGCTTTGAAGAGCTTAAACGTGTCGAATTGCTTGAAGAAAAAGAGAAAAAAGCGCACAGCCAATTTATCGCCAAGCGTGAAGCTGCCGATATGGATGAAGTGGCTCGCAACCTACAACGCCGTTTCGGCAGGTAAGTAAAATCATCGATTTTATTTGCTAACCTCCAAGCCGAGCTGCATTTATGCACTCGGCTATGGGCTTGCACTTGCTCTGAGTTGAGATTGTCTCCTCTGAGTGGGTTTTTGGCGTTTGGTGGATGCCGGTTCAGAACTTTAATTGTTATCGTTGTTTGGTTTTAGACAATTAGCTGGTCGTTAATGCTCTGGAAGTTTGCATTTTTTATACGCCCGCCTATCGGCGGGCTAGTAGCACTAGCGTGCGTTCGCTCCGCTCTCTTGCCACGCCTAACGGCGACGCGTGATCGCGCTTGTCTCAGCCTAAAAGCTTCGAACCCTTTTCCCATGATATGCAGTATGGCACCAAGCACCAAATTCTGAGTTTGCAGTGGGGCACTGAAACTCAGAGCCTCGCCAAACTCTAGCTCACTAAGCGTAAATGTAGTTAAGTTAGGTGGTGAATTGGCTCCCGACCAGCGGCTGAGTGGCTTAGCTAGAGAGCGGAGCGAACGCACGCAGTGCTAACAGAGAGGCGAAGCCGAACGTAATAATGCAAACTTCCAGAGCCTCAACTACCAACCAACTTTCTTTTTGCAGCATAGGCCTACCCCACCCCCATAAAGGTCTAAAAGTGGGGGCATTTAACCACTAATTCCACCTCTTCATCTAAAGTATCAAATAACTTAAACCCAAATTATGATAATATTACCTTCACTAATATTGGGGTCATTTATGTATAATCTTGCAAAATTTGAACAAAGATTTGGCACTAGAATCGACATTCGGGTTGCCAAAGCTGAAGACAGTCAAAATATATTCGACAGCCAAAATAAAGCATTCCCAACCGACCCAACAAATTTAAGCATTGATAAAATACACGACTTTACCGACCAGAAAGAACATACATTCATTGTGGGTTTTTTTGACGATGAATTTGCGGGCTATGTAGCGACACACAGTAAAAAATATTATCCATGGGTGAATGGCAACAGCTTAGTGGTGGCAGATGCATATGCAGGCAGGGGCATAGGCGCTTTTTTGTTAAGAGAAGCGATATTTTCAAGCCAAAAATTGGTAATGCGTATCTTTGTTGAAAAAAATAACTATCGGGCGATACGTCTCTATAAGAAGTTTGGGTTTCTCTGTATTCAGTGCATTCCCCGCCATTATGAAAATGGCGACGACGCATTGGTCATGATCAAATGGACTTTTCTAGTGAATAAATAAGGCGGCAAGCCATTCACTTTAACTGCCCAATTTGCTCCAACCAAGCCGGCATGCCTTTTTTGGCCGCTAGTTTTTTTGCCAAGCTGAACGCATCGAGTTTTTCACTACCGCCAGTTAGGTAGGGGCTGTCACTTATCATGGCGATTTGCAGCCCAGAATCTATCAGCGCGCTAAAGGTAGCTGCAGGTTTGCTGGCAATGTCCCAACAGGTTAAGATCACGCGGTTAATGCCCATCGATTTAAAAGTGGTGGCATAATCACCAATCGTGGTGGCGTCAGTGGTGGCGCTGATCACTAAGATGGGCTCAATCTCCATATCATTTTGTTCAGCAGCTTCCATATAATCGAGCAGCCAGCGCATGTCTTCCATATCATATATATTGGTCGAAAGGCTGTCGATAAAGGTAATATTCTGGTTGATGTCTTTGTTATATTTATTCATCCAATTGATAAATTGCCCAACATCGGCGATTTCGGCCAAGTTGATTTCCAAAAACTTACTTAGGCTACGCGATTGCTCAACCGCGCCGGTGCGTACACAATCAAGCGTTACAAAATCAACATCTTCGCCCTGCATCAAAGCCCGGGCGCACAATCTTGCGGTGGTTACGGTTTTGCCGCTGCCTGGCGGACCAACCAAAAGAATTGGTTTTTGCGGGGCTTCAGCCAATGGCGCGATTACTTTTTGAATGTCTAAATATTCGGCAAATTTTTGCAACGCAATGTCTTTGGGTTGGTTTTTATTGACCTCAGGGTCTTGCTCATTTTGGCGCTTCATCCAGTAGATAAATTGGCGCAAGGTCGGTTCGGCAAAACCAGCATGGCGCAATTGGCTGAGCAATTGCGATATTGTATAGCGGTCAGCTGGTTCAACCAGCGGCCTATTGGGCGTGGCGACGGTTTGTGGTATGGCATTTTCGCTGCGGCTGGCAGCAGTAATTTTGGGCGCAGCTTCTATGCAATAAAGCCCAGCTGCATCGGTAAATTCACGGATGATAAAAACATCTTGCCCCACCATAGCATATAGGTCGCGGTAGGCTTCGTCTTTATCTTTGCCTCTAAAAATATGTGTTGCCATTAATATTACCTAAATCTGACCAACTGTTTTTAACTTAGCCTGCGGATGAATTTCATTTTGCGACATCACAAAAGTTTGGTTTCTAAAGCGGTCAATGATTGAACGTACATAAGGGCGCACACCGGGGCTGGTTAACAATACCGGGTTTTCACCTTGTGCTGCCGCATGTTCAAATTGCTCACGCACAATGGTTATAAATTCTTGCAATTGGCTTGGTGCCATCGCCAGTTGGCGATCATCGCCTTGGCCCACGAGGCTGTCAGCAAAATTTTGTTCCCATTGTGGGCTAAGGGTGATGAAGGCCAAATTGCCATCCATACCAGCATTGGCCGCACAAATTTGGCGCGCTAAACGGGTGCGCACATGTTCAGCAATGGTCGCGGGGTTGGCTGAAGAGCCAATAATCTCGGCAATGGCTTCCAATATGGTCGGTAAATCGCGGATAGAAATGCGCTCGGTCAATAGAGTTTGCAAGACGCGCTGAATGCCGCTGACGCTGATTTGTGAAGGACAAATGTCTTCCAATAATTTCTGATGATTTTCAGGCATTTCCTGTAACAGGCCTTTGACTTCGCCATAAGATAGCAAATCAGCCATGTTGTTTTTTATGGTTTCGGTCAAATGAGTGGCCAAAACTGTGGCTGGGTCGACCACGGTGTAACCGCGCATATGGGCTTCATCGCGCAGGCTTTCAGCAATCCAAGAAGCCGGAATGCCAAATGTTGGCTCAATTGTGTGGGTGCCCGGCAAGTCAATTGGCGCGCCGGTTGGTTCCATCACCATAAGCTGGTCGATGTAAATGCTGCCTTTGCCGGCTTCAACTTCTTTAATGCAGATGTTATATTCATTGCCATCAAGCCGCACATTGTCCAATATACGCACAGATGGCATAATGAAGCCCATGTCGGTGGCAAGTTGACGGCGCAAAGCTTTGATTTGTTGGGTCAGACGGTCTTCTTCGTCATCACTGTCTTTATTTTGAATCAGTGGCAATAGGTTGATGCCAATCTCCAAACGCAATTCATCCATTTTCAATGCGGTGGCAATTGGCTCATCTTCAGATTTTTCACTGCCGGTCATGTCTTCGGCTATGCGTTTGGCGGCAACTTTTAAGCGGCTAATTTGGTCTTTTTTGGTCGAGCTATAAGCAGCATAACCGGCTGCGCCACCCATAATGAAAAACGGGATCATCGGAATGCCCGGCAAGAATGCCATGCCAATCATCATAGTCGAGGCCAAACCAAGCGCTTTGGGATAAGCGCTCAATTGTTTGATCATGGCTTTGTCGGCACTACCGGTCACACCAGCTTTAGATACCAATAGACCCGCAGATACAGATACGATGAGCGAAGGAATTTGGCTAACCAAACCATCGCCAATGGTGAGTAAGGTATAAGCTTCGGCCGCATCAGCCATGGACATGTCATTTTGCACAACACCGACAATGATGCCACCCAATACGTTGATAAAAGTAATGATCAGGCCGGCAATCGCGTCACCTTTTACGAATTTACTGGCACCATCCATAGAGCCAAAAAAGGCTGATTCAGCTTCTAAGTCTTTGCGTTTTTGCTTGGCTTCTTCTTCACCAATAATGCCAGCAGATAAGTCGGCATCAATGGCCATTTGTTTGCCGGGCATGGCGTCTAAGCTAAAGCGTGCCGCCACTTCGGCGATCCGGCCAGAACCTTTGGTGATCACGATAAAGTTGACCAAAACCAATGATAGAAATGATCATGCCTAGCAAACCCAAGGCATTGACGCTCATGCTACTTTTATCAACGTATTGGGTGGCATCATTGTCGGTGTTGTGCAAAA
>NVUS02000124.1 GCA_002402005.2 OCS116 cluster bacterium
CTCATTGCCTCATCAATTATTGATTATCAGATAGATGATTTTTCCACATCGGCACTGGATTTACTAAAAAATACGGTGAAGAATCACGGCACCAGCGCAAAAAAATAATGGCTTTTGTCACCAATCTTTGATATTGCATGAGTTAATTAATTTAGAGGATGGTGAGCTCATGAGTGTTGAAACATTATTGCAAGAACGCAGCGGTTCAAAATGTGAATTGTGTAACGTAACGGATGATTTGCAAAGTTTCAAAGTTGAACCCAAATCCGGTTTGGCGGTTGATGATTTGGTGCTGATCTGCGCCACATGCCACGGGCAAATTACCAAACAGACTGACCTTGATGTCAATCACTGGCATTGTTTAAATGAAAGCATGTGGAGCGAAGTGTCTGCGGTTAAAGTTGTGGCGTGGCGCATGCTTAAAAACCTATCGGATGAAGGCTGGGCGCGTGATGCGCTGGATATGATGTATCTGGAAGATGCCGATCTGGCATGGGCGCAAGATGGCTTCGTGGCCGATAATGACGAGAACGCCATCATTCACCGTGATAGCAATGGCACTAAGCTTGCTGCTGGTGACAGTGTGAGCCTGATTAAGAGTTTAGATGTCAAAGGCACCACATTCACCGCCAAACGTGGCACAGCGGTGCGTAATATTTCTCTGGTTCAAGACATTGCTGAGCATATTGAGGGCAGGGTGAATGGCCAAAAAATTGTTATCCTAACCAAATTCGTCAAAAAAATATAATTAAACCTGTTCTTCTACTGTGCTTTTGGCCTCGGCCATTTGCCCGCGGCGCTCCGGGCCTTTATAGCCAGCATTTTTGGTGCGGCGGCGGTCGGGGCCAAAATATTTTGGGGTTTCTACAAAATCTCTCGGGTGGTTTACCACCTCCATAATGCGGTCACTTAAGTTTTTGGCGCTGATTGGCTTGCAGATAAATTCATTCACCCCAACATCACGTGCGGCTTGTATGCGCGTACGCTCGGTATAGGCCGAAATCATGATGATCGGGATATAATGGTTGGGCGAGTCCCTTGCGGTGCGTACCATGCGGGTGAATTCGATGCCGTTTAAAGTGTCCATCATATTGTCGAGTAAAATAATGTCTACCTTTGAATTGGTTAGCTCTTCAAAACCCGAAACCGCGTCATTGGCATCATATATTTCATGCACACCAAAACCATGCAGTAAAGTTTTTATAATGGTCACCATCATGCTGTTGTCATCAATGATTAAAAAACTAAGTTTGGCGATTTTTGGTTTGCTGAACATATGTAACCTAATGTGAATGTTAAATACGCCGAACCAGTTAAATCGAAGCTTCAATTAAATGCGATTGATTGTCTATAATTTTCTAAAAAGTGTTCTAGAACTGTTGAAGTAAATGAGATAATTCTCTATATCTTATTGGCATTAGTGAACCATACTTAAATCAGTAACTACATGAAAATTATGTATAATTAAACTTGTGAGCAAAACCAACATAACAATCTGTTGAAATAAATTTAATAGATTTGGTTATATGCCTTATGAAATCTGATCACTAATAATAAATTGATTGCTTCATTAAAGTGATCAAATTAACGGCCTAATTTAAGGGGGACTGGCTTGTCAAAAAATTATAGATTGGTAGAGTATTTTGTTAGTGAGTTTTATTTAAATAGACCCGAAGATCTGGAACATATTGTATCACCAGATTTTATATTTAAAAGCCGAAACAGAGGCGCGAATAATTTTGCTCAATATGTTGAAATTATTAGAACTTCTATGGAGTTCACTCAAATTAAAATTAAAAAAATTAGTAGTAATGATGATGTCGGTTTTCTTGTGGATTTTGCGGTTCAAACCAAACAAGACACAGGTAGTTACGGAAAAGAAGCTCCGTATAAAGCCAAAATCACAGTGGAGGATGATTTAATCAAATTTGCAGAGGTTGATGTCGAAATAACCGAAGCCGAAATTATTAAGTTTAACGGTGGCATCGGCGCATAACTTAAACCAAAGCCCGTTTCTAGAAATTAGAGACGGGCTTTGGTCGCAAAAAATTGCATTGCTATTGTCATTATGGCTATGAAGACATGGGCTCGGGTATGCGATGCGCTTGAAAGCCATCCGCCAGTCTGGTCATGCTGATGTCAGATACAATGCCAGCGCCATTAAACGGGTCACCCTCAGCAAATGCCATCGCATCCGCAAGGTTTTTGGTTTCTAAAATACCAAAGTTACCGGTCGATGTCGCCTGATCATCAATTGTCGCAGAACCAATCAGCACAATCGCAAGGCCATTGCCGCCAGATTTCACCCATTCACGATGTTTGGCTCGGTGCTTGTCGCGCAAATTGTCCATGTCGGGGTGGTGAGTGCATTGCATCAGAAAATACATTTAATCAATCCTTGTTTTCTAAAATTACCATGCCAGCACCAGTCATAGAGGCTGGGGCATGATAATGTTTATGAATGAGCTTAACATCTTTGTCCATACAACCGCGCATCACCAGCCACATTATCAATTCAGCACCTTCAGAACCAAAGGTTTCGACATAATCTTCACGGCTCATATTGCGGTATTTTTCTGGGTCAGCAGCAATGCCGTCCAAATAAGCCAAATCAGCCTTTCGGTTGATGTAGCCGGCACGTGAGCCTTGCAATTGATGCGATAGGCCGCCAGTGCCCATCACCACAACCGTCTCATCGCTTGGGTAGCTTTCAATCACTTTTCTCAAAAGCACACCCATATCCCAGCACCGTTGCGGAGTGGGAATTGGGTATTGCACGGTGTTGACCCAGATTGGCAGCACTTTTACTGGCCAGTTATCAGGGTGGCCAAATAGCAATTCCATCGGCACTTGTAAGCCATGGTCAACTTCAATTTCACTACAAACTAACGGGTCAAAATGGTTCTCAACCAATTTATCGACAAAATACCAAGAAAAATCAGCGTCGCCCTTAAAGTCTGGCAGGTTGCGCGGACCCCATCCCTCATCGACAGGTTTGTAATTTTCCGCCACACCCACTGCAAATGTTGGCACACGGTCTAAAAAGAAGCTGTTGCCATGGTCATTAAAAATCACCACTGCAATGTCTGGATTTTTATCTGCCATCCATTTTTTGGCTGGTATATAACCATCAAAGAATGGTTTCCAGTCTTTGTCTTGGGTTGCGCCGCGGTCCATTGCTGCGCCAATTGATGGCACATGACTCGTGCCCACTCCGCCTATTAATTTCGCCATTATTTTTCCTAGAATTTATATATTTTTGCCAAGGCGATCTCTTAAGAAATCGTCATGATCCATACTTGCCTGAGCCGCACCCACTTGGGTGATGGGAATAAAATCCACAGCGGTGATTTTTAAAATAAAGAATAAATTGCCACCCAAGCGTACCATTTCATGCCAATCACGTTGCATAACCGCGGTTTTTTCTTCATCGGATAAGCCATAACGGTCAATATATGCCGCTTCATCCGCCACAAAGGCTTCGCGGTTGGCGGGGTTGCCAAGGCCATTGGCCATTTTGTTCATCTTATAACCGCGCAGTGCACGCGGCCGGTCAAATAATGGGGTTACTGGAATTGTATCTTGCGTATCAGCCATTCAGGCTTCCTCCTATATGTTATTCATCCAATTGGTGATGGCTTTGACCACCTGATTCTCTTGTTCAACCGGGGCGAAATGCCCGGCATCTTCAATAACCACCAATTCTGAGTTTTTCAGACCATCGGCAATTTCCTGATGCTGAGCCACCGGGCTCCAACCATCTTGTCGGCCAACAATCAATAAAGTTGGGCAGTTGATTTGGTTTAAATATTGGCTGGCATCAGGTCTGGCTATCAACGCCCTGATTTGGCGTTCATGTATATCGGCGTCAGCGCGCAATACCATAGCGGTTAAATCGGCAAATAATTGGGGCGCAGGTTTGGTTTCGGGGTTCAGCATAGGCGGCAACCATAGTGCCGCTAGTTTTTCCATGCTTTCATGGCCCAAATCAATCATGGCTTGGCGCTTTACCTCTTCGCCAGCTTTTTTGGGCATGTGGCCAGTGTCAGCCAAAACCAATCCGATCACGCGGGTCGGGGCGACGCGCGCCATTTCCATCGCCACCCGGCCACCAAGTGAATGGCCGACCACAATCATTGAACCTTCAACATCATCCAGTATAGATTGAGCCATATCAGGGATGCTAATGTCTTGGGTCAGATCGGCGTTATATATGGTCATCTGGGCAGGTGCAGCGTCGGCCAAAGCCTGCCAAACTATTTTATCACAAATAAGACCAGGTATCAGTACCAATGTGTTCATAATCAAACCTCATTCGATGTTTTGGGTGCGAAGAACTCATTCATACAAAATATCCATTAAAATGTATACATTAAAATACAAGCCCATACATTTTTCAGAGTCATTATTAACAACTGCCGCATTTGCAACGGGTGACAGGGCGTATGTTAATGTGTATAAGCATTGTATACATGAGTAAAAAGGGATTTTAAGTGGAAAACCAAGTCGGAAATACCCATGCTTTGCGCGCTGTGTTTGATTTGCGCAAAAAGATATTAAGTGGCGAGTTGGCTGCTGGTGTTCGGTTGCGCGAGGTGGCGCTGGCCAAGGAGCTTAATATATCACGCACACCAGTGCGTGATGCCATGTCTCGATTGGCCGAAGAGGGGCTGCTAGAGCGGGCTAAAACCGGTGGTTTTATCATACGTCGCTTCGGTGCCGATGATATTGCCGATTCGATTGAATTGCGCGGCGTTTTAGAAGGCACGGCAGCGCGGTTAGCGGCTGAAAGAGGCGTTTCTAAAGACAAATTGGTTGTGGTGAATAAATTGCTTATTGAATTAGATGATTGTTTTTCGGAACAAGGTCTTAAAGTTGATTTGCCGCGCTATTCTGAGTTGAATGCAGATTTTCATAACGAGTTGAGCAAATTGTGTGGCAGCGATATTATACAACGTGAATTGGAGCGAGTGAGGCAATTGCCCTTTGCTTCACCTTCGGCCTTTTTGGAAGATAAAAACAACCGAAATACCTTTGCATTGTCATTGTTAGCTGCGCAAGAACAGCATAAAGAAATCATCATGGCCATTGAGGCTAGAGAAGGCTCTCGAGCTGAATCGGTAGCGCGTGAACATGCGCGCGAAGCGCGTAAGAATCTAGAAAGCACTCTGGGGCAAAACCCATTGGCATATGGCGGAGTTATGAAGGCCGGTTGAATTTATAGATTTTTGAGAAAATATCCAAGTTCGCAATTAGCCAGTTTTTGTTCTTGACCTGCTTATTGATTTGAGTGATAATGTATACATTCTAATAAATCAATAGAGGGTCTACTTTGTCTAAAATAAGCTTAAATGAAATATTGCAAAAAACCGATGCAATCCAACTTCTACGTAATTCAAAAGTTGGTATGTATGTTTATCCAGTGGTTGCACCAGAATTTTCTAACTGGCGCAGCGAACAAGATTCATGGCGCAATAAGGCCGTTTTGTTCGATCAATCTCATCATATGGATGAAGTGACGGTCGAAGGCCCAGATGCTAAAAAGTTCCTAGAAAGCTTGGCAATTAATAGTTTTGCTAATTTCAAAACCAACCGCGCTAAACATTATGTACCTGTATCACATAGTGGCCACGTGATTGGCGATATGATCATCTTCCGTGAAACCGAAGAAAAATTCGTACTTGTTGGCCGCGCGCCAACTGCCAACTGGGTGCTATATAATGCATCACTAGGTAAGCATGACATTAAAGTGACACATGATCCACGTTCACCTTCTCGCCCAGATGGCGCAAAAGTGACACGCACACATTATCGTTTCCAAATCCAAGGCCCACAAGCTCCCGCCGTATTTGAAAAAATGCATGGTGGTACTGTGCCAGATATTAAATTCTTCCATGTTGATTGGATCAATGTTAACGGCAAACCTGTACGGGCATTGCGTCATGGCATGGCCGGCGCTCCCGGTCTTGAAATCTGGGGACCATATGAAGAAAAAGCTGAAATTCAAGCCGCCATCCTAAAAGCTGCTGAAGAAGCTGGTGTAGACATTCGACAATGTGGCGCACGTGCTTATTCAACCAATACATTGGAATCTGGTTGGATTCCTTCTCCATTGCCGGGCATTTATACTGGCGATGAAATGAAGGGCTATCGTGAATGGCTAACCAATGAGAGCTATGAAGCTATGGGCTCAATCGGTGGTAGCTATGTGGCCGAAGACATTTCAGATTATTATGTAACACCATTTGACCTAGGTTATGGCATTTACATTAAATATGATCATGACTTTATTGGCCGTGCGGCTCTAGAAGCTATGGACAAATCTGCAGCTCGTAAAAAGGTAACTTTTGAATGGAATGCAGAAGATGTGATGAAAGTGATCGCTTCTAATTTCGTTAAAGGTGGCGACAATTATAAGTGGATCGATTTCCCACAACCTAATTATGCATCATCTAGCTTTGATAAAATTATGCAAGGCGATAAGATGGTCGGTCTTTCTATGTTTAATGGCTATAGCTTTAACGAAAGATGCATGCTGTCACTTGGTATGGTTGAGCAGAGCGTTCAAATTGGCGATGTGCTTGAATTGGTATGGGGTGAACCTGACGGTGGTACTGAAAAAACATCGACTGAATCACACAAACAAACCACCATTCGGGTGCGTGTATCAGATACACCATATTCGAGTGAAGCGCGTGAAAATTATGCCGATAGCTGGCGTACTAAATAACCAAATATGGCTAGGTAATGAAAATTGCCTAGCTTTTTTTTTATAAAAATATTTCTCAAAATGCCTAAATAGCTAGCCCTTATCCTAAAGTACCAGACCCATAAAAACTCTTGTTATATTTTTTTCTTATAATGATGGCTTTTTTTTTATGGCGGCAGTTGATAATTTTAGTTTATACCTTAGTGTAGAAGGCTATGTCTGTGTCTATATACATAGGTATAGTCAGTTCTTGACCCGCTACAATAAGCGGGCTTGATGTCATTATTGAGGGAGTATTTCTATGTTAAAAACTTTATTGCGTACAACAGCAGCCGCGCTTATTGCCACTGCCGCGTTTACAGCAACATCACAAGCTGAAGAGCTTAAATTTGCAACATTCGTGCCACCTGCACATGTTGCCACACCATCATTGTTTCAACCATTAGCTGATGGCGTTGCTGCCGATACAAATGGTGCACTTACCGTTAAACTATATCCAGGTGGTGCATTGGGCGCTGGCCCACTAGAGCAATATGTTCGTGCATTGCAAGGCGTTGCCGATATTTCATGGGGCTTACAAGGCTATACATCTTCGCAATTCCCAAAAACTATGATTGCAGAACTACCTGGTGCCATTGCTGATGGCGTACCCGGTTATATCGGCATCTGGGCAGCTTATGAAGAGCATCTGTCTAGCGAATATCCAGGCACAAAACCTTTGGCTATTTATACATCCGAGCCAAATATCTTGATCATGAAAGATCATGATGTAAACACTCCAGATGACATTAAAGGTCTTAAAGTTCGGGTTTCAGGTTCTGCCGCTGCGGCTCTGGTTACAGCTTTGGGTGGTACACCGGTACAAATGCCTGCTGGCCAAATTTATAACGCCCTACAAACCGGCCTTATTGATGGTGTGATTACTGGTGCAAGCGCGGTTGCAGACTTTAAATTGGACGAAGTGGCTAACAGCTATACAATTGGCGCACCACTTGGCCGTATCACATTCTATGTGGTGATGAACCAAGCTAAATATGACAGCCTACCTGATGATCAAAAAGCAGCGATCGACAAACATTCTGGCATCGTTTTATCTAAAAGCGGTGAAGAGCAATGGAATGCTCGCGCTGATGCGACCATCATATCTATGAAAGCTGATCCGGATAATAAAGTGATTGTTCTAGATGCCGCTGGCATTGCAGCCTTTGGTGCCATCACTCTACCAGTGACTGATAAAGTGGTTGCCGAATTGGGTGCAGAAGACGTACTTGCAGCCATGCAAGCTAAATAAATGCTGAAGCGTTTAACAAAATTAGCAGACAGGTTCATCAACCTGTCTGCAATTATAGGTAGCATCGGTCTGATTGTAGAAGTTGTTATCATATTAATTGATGTGGTGGGGCGGATGTTCGATATGCCGCTTGTCGGGGCGCAAGATATCTCGCAAATGTCGATGATTATCTTGGTATTTGGTGCGATGGCACTGTGCGACAAAACCGGCGGTCACATTGCAGTCGATATTTTTGAAACCTCATTTCCTAGATGGCTTAACAATTCAATAGACATATTCTCGGCGCTGATTGGCGCGTTAATTTTTGCGCTAATTGCTTGGGCGATATATGAGTCGTCAAAAATTTCACAAATGTTGAACTTGGCAACCAATATTATTTATCTGCCCAAGGCATATTTCCAATGGGCAGTGAGTGCATTTTGCATCATAACCTCGGTGGGTATGTTGTTACGTGGCATCAGCCTTGCCGTTATTGGTAAAGAAGTAGAAGAGGAGGCTGACCTATGAGTGCAGCATTAATTGGCGGAATTGGCATGGCGGCATTGCTTGTTATGTTGCTTATGCGTGTTCCGGTGGCCTTTGCCATGTTTGTGGTTGGCTTTGGTGGCATTACCGCTCTAAATGGCGTAAATTCAGCCATGAGCCTGTTGGCATCCGAATCATTCACATTGGGCTCATCAGCCGAATTGGTGGTTGTGCCATTGTTTATTTTAATGGGTAATGTGGCAACAGCCACAGGCATGAGTCGGCGGCTTTATGATGCTGCCTATGCCATGGTTGGCTCGGTCAAAGGTGGCCTTGCCTCAGCAACCATTATTGGTTGCGGCGCTTTCAGGCTCTTCAGTGGCTTCAGCTCTAACCATTGGCAAAGTGTCGTTGGGCGAGATGAAACGCTTTAAATATGATGATCGCTTGTCAACTGGCGTGGTTGCTGCAGGCGGTACATTGGGCATTCTCATCCCCCCTTCAACTGGCTTTGTTATTTATGCCATCCTTTCGCAACAATCGATTGGCCGCTTATTTTTAGCCGGCATATTGCCAGGTTTATTATTGTTAATGCTGTTCATTGGTATGATTACATTTTTGTGCTGGCGCAATCCAAAATTAGGCCCAGTGGGCGAAAAGCAAAGCTTCTCACAAAAGATGAAAGCGCTTCGTGGCGCATCACCGATTGTCGGCATCATATTCATCACCATTGGTGGTATTTATGGCGGCATTTTCTCACCTGTAGAAGCTGCTGCAGTTGGCGCTGGTTTGGTCATTCTCATGGGCGTGTGGCTCAGAACTTTGTCATTCAAACAATTGTGGGCTGCGGTTAAAGATTCAATCATCACCACCGCCACAGTGATGCTGATCTTAATATCCGCGCATATGATCAATCCATTTTTGGCGTTGAGCAACATTCCGCAAACCATTGGTGCGTTTTTAGGTGGTTTGGAAATTCCAGCTCTGGGTATTTTGGCTCTAATTTTGCTGACCTATCTTATTTTAGGCTGTTTCTTAGAAGGTTTTGCCATGTTGGTACTCACCATGCCTATCTTCTTTCCGGTGATTGTGCAATTGGGTTTTGATCCAATTTGGTTTGGCGTATTGGTGGTGCTGACCCTAGAAATGGGGCTTATTTCGCCGCCAGTGGGCTTAAACGTATTCATTGTCAAATCGGTGGCGCGAGACGTGCCACTGAAAAAGATTTTTGCCGGCGTATTGCCATTCTGGGGCATGATGGTATTTGCTTTGCTTCTGTTGGTGCTGTTCCCACAAATTGCACTATTCTTGCCAAATACGATGTTTGGTTAAGAGACCAAGTCTGAATAAACCCATTCGATTAAATGCAGAAAGTTGTTTTAAATTTCATAACTTAAGAGGGACTGATTATGAATATAATAAATCCACTGGAACTTATACGCGGTGTGGCAAACCGTATTTTCATCAATGGCGAATGGGTGACACCTTCATCACAAAATAACTTGCAGGTCATTTCACCTGCAAGTGAAGACGTGCTTTTCAGCTATAAAGAAGCCTCGACTGCCGATGTTGATCAGGCTGTGGCAGCGGCGCGTGAGGCATTTGAACATGGCGAATGGCCACGGCTTAGCCCGAACCAACGCTCTGAATATTTAACCAAAGTCGCCGATTTATTGCGCAAACGTATGCCAGATTTGGCCAAAGCCTGGACAGTGCAGGTGGGCGCGCCGATTGGTTTGACGCAAAAATTGGTCGGCCAACAACCGGCTTTATTTGATTTTTATGCCGATTTAACCAAAACTTACCCGTTCGAAGAAGAGCGCAAACGCGCCGACGGCAACAGCACGATGATTCTGAAAGAAGCGGTTGGTGTTGTGGCGGCAATCACGCCGTGGAATGCCCCCATGGTGCTGCTTTGCTATAAAGTTGCTGCTGCCTTGGCAGCCGGCTGTACCATTGTTGCCAAACCATCGCCCGAAACCCCATTAGAAGCCATGATTATGGCCGAATGTATTGAAGAAGCTGGCTTGCCCAAAGGTGTGTTTAATTTGCTGCCCGCCGGGCGCGAGGTTGGCGATTATCTGATCCGCCATGAGGGCATCGACAAGGTGAGCTTTACCGGCAGCACGGCGGCAGGTAAACATATTGCATCAGTTTGCGGCGAAAAGCTAACTCGGTTTAACTTAGAATTGGGTGGTAAATCCGCCGCGTTATTTTTAGAAGATGCAGATTTTGCTGCGGCATTGCCGAGCTTAATGGTTTATTCCATGCCAATTACCGGGCAGGTTTGTTTTTCACTGACCCGCATCATCGTACCCGAAAGTCGTAAGCAAGAGTTTGTAGATATGTATTTGGCCGCCGTGGCCAACATTAAAGTCGGCGACCCGCAAGACCCAAACACTCTGATGGGGCCATTGACCATGCAGCGCCAGTTTGAGCGGGTGCAAAATTACATTGAAAGCGGCAAACAAGAAGGCGCACATTTAGCCTGTGGCGGCGGTGTGCCTGCCGATTGTAACAAAGGCTATTATATTGAACCAACAGTGTTTACCGATGTAACGGCAGATATGAAAATTGCCCAAGAAGAAATTTTCGGTCCCGTGGTTTCAATTATCACTTATAGTGATTTGGATGACGCTGTGGCCAAAACCAATGATACAAATTATGGCCTGAGTGGAGCCATTTACACCCAAGATGCCGAACTCGGTTATCAAGTTGCCAAACGCATCAAATCTGGCAATTTAACCATTAATGGTCTGGTTGTAGATGTGACCATGCCATTTGGTGGGTTTAAAGAATCCGGCATTGGCCGTGAAGGCGGCATTGAGGGGCTTGATGCCTATGTCGAAGTCAAAGCCATTCACCTAACATCTTAACACTCTATATATTAGAGAATCAAAAACCCGGCTTTCATTGGTTTGAAGCCGGTTTTTTTGCGTGATATCACTAAATTTCTTCCTCTCCCTCCTGCGAAATATTGTTCCAATTTGTTGAATCTAAACAAATATTTATACTTAACAAATGCTTTAAAAATTCGTTCAGATTTTATTAATTTAAACCCGTTATATATGATTAGGACAAAAGATTAGACCAATGGGAAGAGTAATTCATGGGCAAGCAAGAAAACGTTAAAGTTAAGAAGCATTCACGGTTTACAAAAATCGCAACTTTCTTACCAATCATTATGATCAGCATGACCTTTATGGCTAGTGTTGCAACCGGCATTATCGGCTATGTAAACGGCCAGACGGGGTTGCAGAAAGCTACAGTGGGTGAGCTAAATACGCTAGCTGCATCGCGTTCAGATATTTTACAGCTGAAACTAAATACAGTTAAAAACGACTTATCTACCATGGTCTCTGGCAGCGCCATTAAAATTGTGCTGAATGAATTGCACAGCGCCATCGTCAATATGGAGGTTGACGTTCCAGCAGTGTTGACATATTTCCAAGGTCCCGAAACAGCTCTTGAGCGCTCGCAACTGGATGGCAGTGGCGAAAAAACCATGTATGCCTATGGCCATACGGGCGTGCATAAATCATTCTCAACCAGCTGGGCAGCGTCTGGTTATGGTGATGTTTATGTTCTGAATAAAGATGGACGTATCATTTATAGTGTTGCCAAATCAAAAGACTTCTTATTGGATATAACCAGTGATGAGTTGAAAGACGGCGACTTAGCTCAGCTATTTGCAACCGCAAAAGATTTGCCTGAAGGCACACAAATTTCATCAAGTTTTAAGCCTTATCAATTTGCTGGCGATAAACCCGCATTATTTGTAGCTCAACCGGTTTGGATTGGATCATTTATTGATGATCCGGCATTTTCAGGTGTTATTGCCATTCGTTTGGATGTTGATTTCTTTGACAATATTATTTCCAAAACTGATGGCTTGGGTGAAACTGGCCAAGTGTTCCTAAGTGATACCAACGGCCTAGTGCTAACTGACATGCCGCATGCTTCAGCC
>NVUS02000125.1 GCA_002402005.2 OCS116 cluster bacterium
CCACATGCCCGTACATCTAGGTTCGATGGATCGCTCGGTACAAAGCATCATCGCCCAAAACCCCAATATGCAATCGGGCGATGTTTACATGCTCAACAACCCGTATAATGGCGGCACGCATTTGCCCGACATCACCGTCGTCACCCCCATTTTCAACGAGGCCGATACCGAAATCCTATTCTACGTCGCCTCCCGCGGCCATCATGCCGACATTGGCGGCAAAGCCCCGGGCAGCATGACCCCAGATGCCACAAGCCTCGATGAAGAAGGCATCCTCATCAACAATTTCCTCCTGGTCGATCAAGGCTTATTTCAAGAACAAAAAACCTATGATCTGCTTGCATCAGGCCCCTACCCCGCCCGCAACATCAAATATAACATTGCCGATTTAAAAGCCCAAATCGCCGCCAACGAAAAAGGCATCAGCGAGCTAAAACGCATGGTCACCCATTTCGGCTTTGATGTTGTAAAAGCCTATATGCAACATGTGCAAGACAATGCCGAAGAAAATGTAAGGCGCGTCATCGCCACATTGGAGGATTGTTCCTTCACCTACGAGATGGATCAAGGCACAGAAATTTCGGTCAGCATAAAAATCGACAAGGTCAACCGATCTGCCATCGTTGATTTTGCCGGCACATCACCACAACAAAATAACAATTTCAACGCCCCAGAACCCGTCACCCGCGCCGCCGTGCTCTATGTGTTCCGCTGCCTAGTCGATGACGACATCCCGATGAATGCCGGCTGCCTAGCTCCGATAAAAATCATCATCCCCAAAGATTGCATGCTCAACCCCGTTTACCCCGCCGCAGTGGTCGCCGGCAATGTCGAAACCTCACAAGCCGTCACCGACACCCTATTCGGCGCACTTGGTGTGCTAGCCGCCGCCCAAGGCACTATGAACAACCTCACCTTTGGCAATGAAGAATACCAATATTACGAAACCATATGCGGCGGCTCAGGCGCCGGCAAAACTCACCCCGGCACCAGCGCCATCCACAGCCACATGACCAATAGCCGACTTACCGACCCCGAAATTCTAGAATTCCGCTATCCTGTCATGCTCGAAAGCTACGAGATTATGCGCGGCTCTGGCGGCATCGGCAAATTTAACGGCGGCGATGGCACATTACGCAAAATTAAATTCCTGCAAAAAATGCAGGTTGCCTTGCTCACCGGCCATCGGCGCATCCCGCCCTTTGGGCTTGAAGGCGGTGGCAATGGCCAATGCGGGCAAAACAGCATCATCCGCAAAACCGGCACAATAGAACCACTTAAACATTGCGATCAAACCCAAGCCGATATAGACGAAATTCTCATCATAAAAACCCCATCTGGTGGTGGCTTTGGTAAAAAATCATGATATAGTCCCTTCAAATTAGGGGACTTTATGATCGACAAACAAACCATAGATCAAGCTTATGGGCTGATAAAACCATATATCCGCAAAACCCCGGTTATGGATGTTTCAGCCGCCGATATTTTGGGCGATCGCAACCAAAATAACCGCGTTAATTTTAAGCTCGAGCTGTTTCAACATGCCGGCTGCTTTAAACCACGCGGCGCGTTTTACAGTCTATTGTCTCAAACCACATTGCCCAAATCCGTTGCCGCCGCATCCGGCGGCAACCATGGCGCAGCGGTGGCTTATGCCGCGCAACAATTGGGCGTAAAAGCCAATATATTTGTGCCCAAAGCCGCCCCCAAAGCCAAAGTAGATCGCATTCAAGATTTTGGCGCAGAGGTTTTGTTAGATGGCGATAATTACGCCGCCGCCCTTGCCAATTGCGAGCAACATATTCAAGCCACCGGCGCATTTTCCATCCACGCTTATGACGACATAACCACCATAACCGGCCAAGCCACTGTGGCACTAGAATGGCTAAAGCAAGTCCATGATTTAGACACGATTCTCATCGCGGTCGGTGGCGGCGGGCTCATTGCCGGCATGGCAACCTATATCAAACAAGTTTCCGATGTTAAAATTGTCGCCATCGAGCCAACCCTAAGCGCCAGCATGTATCATGCCATGGCCAACGCAACACCAACCCCTGTCACTCCCACCAGCATTGCATCCGATAGCCTAGGCGCTAGCCTGTGCGGCAAAAATTGTTTTGCCCTCGCACAGCAGCATGTTGATGAATTTATTTGCATTGAGGATGAAGATATATTACAAGCTCAAACTTCATTATGGAATGATTACCGCATATTGGCCGAGCTCGGCGGCGCAGCCGCTTTTGCAGCCTTAACCTCAGGTAAATATGAAGTGTCTGAAAATGAAAAAATTGGCGTACTTATATGTGGCGGCAATACACAATTTCTAGGGTAAAGAGTAAACATGGAAAATCTATCTAAAAACATCATCATCACTGGTGCAAACCGTGGCATTGGTTTTGAGCTTACCAAACAATTTTCTGCCGCTGGCTACCATGTATTGGCCACCGCCCGCAAGCCGTTACAAGCCGTCAAACTTATCGAGCTTGCCGATAATGATGACAATAATATCAGCATTTTCAAGCTTGATGTGACCAGTAAATTATCCGTCGATAATTTTGGCAAAACCATTGCCGATATACCGATCGAAATCCTGATTAACAATGCCGGTATTTTAGACACTTATGAAAGCAGCATTGACGAGATTAACTTAGTCGATTTTGCCGAAGTTTTAACCACCAATACCATCAGCCCGATACGGGTGATGCGCGCCGCCATGCCTGGCCTGCGTTTAGGCAATACCAAAAAAGTAGTTAATCTATCTAGTTTTATGGGCAGTTTTAAAGGCCAAAGCAATGGCGCGCATGCTTATCGCACTTCCAAAGCCGCACTTAACCGCGCCATGCAAATTTTTGGCCGCGAATTGGCCGATGAAGGTTTTATTGTGATGAATCTGCACCCGGGTTGGGTAAAAACTGAAATGGGCACTGAAGCTGCCGATATTGATGTGGTCACCTCTGTCACCGGCCTGCTTAAAATCATCGAAACCACAAAGCTCGAAGATGTAAACCAGATCCTCGGTTATGATGGTACAAATCTGTCTTATTGATCAACCAAAATCATTTATTAAATGGGGCTGATTCTTCATATTCTCGGCAAATTTTTTGAAATCCTGCACATATGTATCCGTGCCTTTTCGCAAAAGGCTGGGCGCACAAATCATAATTGTTTTTATAATCCAGCTATCAGCCAAAATTTCTGTTTCCATAATCCATTTGGTTTGATTATCAGAATGGGCAATAAATTTATGTTTGGTTTTTTGTGACACGCCATGCATTTCACAATTCACACTATAATGTTCGGGCAAATTATTTTCCAAAATTTCTAAATTTGCTTCAATGATACGGCCATTCATTTTGTACAAAAAAACACTTTTACTCGCATCATAATTATCTTGTTGCCGGCTGATAAAGCCCGTTTGCCACAGACCACTATTATTTTGATCTGCAAATAGCTTGGTCACCTCAAGCAATGAATTTGCAATTACAATTTCAATTCGAAACTTCATTCAACATTCTTTCGGCCCCCAAAAGAGTTAAAGCAATCTCATCGGCCTCCACCATATCAGTATTACAACCATACCAATTGCCGGC
>NVUS02000126.1 GCA_002402005.2 OCS116 cluster bacterium
CAAGTTACGGCCAACTTCTTCAATTGGATGAGCGGCTAAGCGAGCACGAGTGGCTTTAAAGCTAGTTTGTGCAACTTTGTTTTCTAGCATCCAGTCACGAGTGAATTTACCAGATTGAATGTCTGTAAGTACACGTTTCATTTCAGCTTTGGTTTCGGCTGTAATGATACGAGGGCCTGTTACATATTCGCCATATTCAGCTGTGTTTGAGATTGAATAGTTCATGTTGGCGATACCACCCTGATAGATGAGGTCAACAATCAATTTCACTTCATGTAGGCATTCGAAATAAGCCATTTCAGGGGCATAGCCACCTTCAACCAATGTTTCGAAACCAGCTTTGATCAATTCAACCAAACCACCGCAAAGCACAACTTGTTCACCGAACAGGTCAGTTTCACATTCTTCTTGGAAAGTCGTTTCGATGATGCCAGCGCGGCCGCCACCAACGCCAGAAGCGTATGATAGGCCAAGATCGTGAGCATTGCCGCTATAATCTTGATCAATCGCGATTAAGCAAGGCACACCGCCACCAATTAGATATTCGCCGCGCACTGTGTGGCCTGGGCCTTTAGGGGCAACCATGATCACGTCAATGTCTTTACGGGCTTCGATAAGGTTAAAGTGAATGTTCAAACCATGAGCGAATAAAAGCGCAGCGCCTTCATTCATATTGTCATGCAAATCAGCATAATAAATATCAGCTTGTAGCTCATCAGGTGTGAGCATCATCACCACATCTGCCCATTTGGCAGCATCGGCAACATTCATAACCTTAAGGCCTTCGCCTTCGGCTTTTTTGATTGATTTTGAATCACTACGCAAAGCCACAACAATGTCTTTAACGCCGCTATCACGTAGGTTAAGCGTATGCGCATGACCTTGTGAACCATAGCCAACAATCGCTACTTTTTTGCCTTTAATCAGATTGATATCTGCATCTTGATCATAATAAACGCGCATAGTTTTATCCTTTTAATATACGTTTTAATTTCTACAATTTCGTCTTCTATTCTATTCAGCGTGAACCGCCAAAGCACCACGTGATGTGGCGGCAATGCCTGTGCGTGAGGCTTCGACCAAACCTAAAGGCTTCATCAAATTAATAAATTGTGTCACTTTTTCGGTACGGCCGGTAATTTCAAAGATAAAGCTATCCACCGCGGCATCCACCGTATGGGCGCGGAATGCTTCGGCTAAACGCAACGCTTCGACCCGTTTTTGGCCAACACCAGCGACTTTTACCAGCGCCATTTCGCGCTCGACAGAGGCTTCGCCCAATGACAGGTCAACCACGCTATGCACAGGCACTAGGCGCACAATTTGTTGTTTAATTTGGGTGATAACTTTTTCATTGCCTGTGGTCACCACCGTAATGCGTGACATATTTGTAGTTTGGTCAATCTCGCTCACCGTTAGGCTTTCGATATTATAACCACGCGCTGAAAACAGGCCAATAACCCGCGCCAAAACGCCCGCTTCATTATCTACCAATATAGAAAGTGTATGTTGATTATTTTGCATTTTTTGCTCCCTATACCAATCTCTTACCAGCGTCGGACACTTCGACATCAGCCAAAACATCTTCCAATATCATTTCATTATGCACCGCGCCAGATGGAATCATCGGTAAGCAATTTGCATGTTTTTCGACTTCGACATCGACCAGCACGGGACCGTTATAGGCCATCATTTCCTTAATCGTATCATCAAGCTTAGCTGGGTCTGAAACCCGCAAGCCCAGACAGCCAAATGCTTTGGCCATAATCACAAAATCTGGGATGCTTTCGCTATAGGTAGCCGAATAACGCTCACCATGCAACAATTGTTGCCATTGGCGCACCATGCCCAACCGTTCATTGTTTAAAATGAAGATTTTAATCGGCAGGCCGAACTGCATGGCAGTCGCCATTTCTTGCATGCACATTTGAATGCTACCCTCGCCGGCAATGTCAATCACCAACGCATCAGGATGCGCCACTTGCACGCCAAGTGCGGCTGGTAAGCCATAACCCATTGTGCCCAAACCGCCAGATGTCATCCATCTATTCGGCTCGTCAAATTTATAATGTTGCGCTGCCCACATTTGATGTTGGCCAACCTCTGTGGTGATATATGTGTCTTGGTCTTTGGTCAGCTCATATAAGCGCTCAATCGCGTATTGCGGGGCGATGACATCATCAGTTTTATTATAGGCAAAACTATTGCGGGCGCGCCATGCGTCAATTTCTTTAAACCATGGCTTAAGCGATGGTTGGGTTTTGCTGCAATTGCCGGCTTTCCACAGTTTGATCATATCGGACAATACTGATTTTACGTCGCCAACAATCGGCACATCAATTTGGATGATTTTATTGATTGAGCTTGGGTCAATATCGATATGGATTTTTTTGCAATAAGGCGCGAAGGCATCAACACGGCCGGTGATGCGGTCATCAAACCGGGCACCCACGCAAATCATCACATCACAATCATGCATCGCCATATTGGCTTCATAAGAGCCATGCATGCCGAGCATGTGTAGCCATTTATCGCCAGAGGCGGGATATGCGCCTAAGCCCATAAGGGTCGAGGTGATCGGTGCGCCGGTAAGCTCGACAAATTCACGCAACAATTCACTGGCTTCTGGGCCAGAATTGATAACACCACCGCCGGTATAGAAAATCGGCTTTTTGGCATTTTTAATCAGCTTGATCGCTTCGGCAATCTCATCAGGTGCGCCATCGATAATTGGTTTGTAAGTTTTATGTTCGGTTACCAATTCGCCGGTATATTCATATTCGGCAAATTGCACGTCTTTTGGAACGTCAATAACCACAGGGCCTGGGCGGCCAGATGAGGCAATGTAGAAAGCTTCATGCATAACACGTTCTAAATCTTCTACATTGCGCACAAGATAATTATGTTTTGAGCATGAGCGGGTGATGCCAACGATGTCAGCTTCTTGGAAAGCATCTGTGCCGATAAGTGGTGTGCCAACTTGGCCGGTGATGACTATCATCGGAATGCTATCCAACAAAGCATCGGCAATGCCAGTAATGGCATTGGTTGCGCCGGGGCCAGAGGTTACCAAAACGCAGCCAACTTTACCGGTAGAGCGTGCATAGCCTTCGGCCGCATGAGTAGCGCCTTGCTCGTGGCGTACCAAATAATGATTGATATGATTTTGTTGATAAATCGCATCGTAAATAGGTAGGACAGCGCCGCCGGGATATCCAAATAAAGTATCGACGCCCTGATCTTTCAGAACGTTCAAA
>NVUS02000127.1 GCA_002402005.2 OCS116 cluster bacterium
CCCGCACCATCTGCATAAGCCGCGGTTAAAATTGTTGCAATAGAGATTTTTTTATCTGTCGGCTCAACGCTCATTGAGTATCGCCTTCACTTCAATTTGCACAATCTCCAAAATCTCCTTCATCACGCGCACAGCTTCGTTTGGGTTACCTTCAACCACATATTTAGCTAGCTCGCGATGCAACGGAATGGAGGCCTCCCCGAGCCGAGCTTCACCAAGTGGCTCGACATAAATATCATTAAATACATCATGCAATTGCTTGATCATTTGGCCAAATAATGGGTTGCCCGAAGCCTGATTTATTGCGCCATGAAACAACGCATCCGCTGCACGCCAATCATCACCCAATTCATAATCATACATTAGAATTTCCAACCGCGCCGAGATCAATCTGCGCTGCTTTTCAGAGGCATGTATCGCCGCCAAACGCGTGGCTTCTATTTCCAAAACCGAGCGCACACCATGGGTTCTCAGCAAGCTTTCGGCTTCTAATTTCAAAGTAATCGGCACATAGACCGAGTTAGATGAAACCTCCGCCGCCAATATCGTACCCGCGCCTTTATTGCGGGTGATGATGCCCATACCTTGCCAAGATTTCAACGCCTCGCGAATGGTCGAACGGCCAACATTCAGCTTCTTAGCCAATTCATTTTCAGTCGGTAAACGATCGCCAATCTGCAACCCCGCCGCTTCAATCATTTCAATCAACGCGTCAATAACTTCCATATCGCGGGTGCGTTTTTTAATCGGCCGCAACGCACGAATGAGGTTATTATTGGCGCTCTTTTTCGTAGATTGAGAGTTTTTATCTTTCGCATTCATTGAAAATTGCCCTTTTTGTAAAATATTATCTCATTGTCTGACAATGTCAAACATTATGTTTTAATATTAAATAAAGACAAAAAAATCATACCCAAATTGAATTGGATGTGATTCTAAAAATTCTAAAATAGCTTAAAAATTTAAGCGTCTCGTTTGGCTATCCAATCAAATTCTGGATGGTTTTCAAACCGCCACTTGCGCAGCGGCCCCGCCATCACATTTAGATAATAACTTTCAAAACCGTAAGGCACACCCACAGGATGATGACCTTTTGGCACCAATATAACGTCACCACTCGCCGCCGACATGCTTTCATCTAGACTGCCATCTTCGGTAAATACCCGCTGCATGGCATAGCCCTGCTCGGGGTTCAAACGATGGTAATAAGTCTCTTCCAAAAATGTCATCCGCGGAAAATCGTCCTCATCATGGCGATGCGGCGGGTAAGATGACCAATTGCCGTTAGGCGTAAACACTTCAGTTATCAATAAGCTATCCGCAACGTCAAATTCTTCCATCGCAATCGGGTAAACATGGCGCACATTCGCACCTTTGCCACGGGTGATTTTTTCAGGCGTCGGCAATATACAAGCTTTATAATTGCCTTTACCCGGCGCGGTGCAAACCGCCAATGTGCAGTCAGTCGTTGCCACCGCTTGCCACGATAAATCATTCGGCACATAAACACTCACCGGCGGTATTTGTTCAAATACATTCATCCGCTTGCCCAATTCACCAAAATCTTGGTCGCCGGCCGATATATCAGCTTTGCCTTCCACCAAAACCAAAATCACTTCGCGGTCACCCGTCGATTCGGCAGCTATGTCACCAGCTTTTAAATGGTAAAGACCAAACCCAACATAACCCCAATCGGCATTTTCCACCGTAATGTCATGCACTTTGCCGGTTTTCCCGCTTGGTTTTCGTAATAAATTCGCCATTCTTTCTCCCTCTTTTGTCCGCTTTAATTTAGTCCGCGCCGGCTCTTAAGGCTTGCCTCATAATTTTTACGCGCTTCACGCACCTCTGGTCGGCTCGACACTTCCGGCACAGCCACATCCCACCAAAAACCGCCTTCTTGTGTCGATGGCAATGGATCAGTATCAATCACAATCACATGGCTACGGTCAGATTTTCTGGCGCGCGCTATCGCCTTTTCCAGCGCCGCAATGTCAGCCACCTTTTCAGCAATCGCGCCTTGAGCGCCAGCATGAGCGGTAAAATCTATATCCGACGGCCGCGCCAAATTCGGCACGCTGTCGAGCAAATTGTTAAACGATCGCCCACCCGTCGCACCTTGCAAACGGTTAATGCAGGCAAAACCACGATTATCAAGCAAAACAACAATAATTTTTTGCCCCAACATCACGCTGGTCGCCAGTTCCGAATTGGCCATCATATAACTACCATCGCCAACCATAACCAAAATATCACGCTCCGGCAAAGCCATTTTCGCGCCCATGCCACCAGCAATTTCATAACCCATGCAAGAATAACCATATTCCATATGATACCCATTGGGCTTACTGGCCATCCATAATTTCTGCAACTCACCTGGCAGACCACCCGCTGCACATAATACAACGCCATCATCATCAAGCGATCGCTGCACCGCACCAATCACATGCGCGTCAGTTGGCACAACCCCATCTTCTGGCGCTGCCGTCGCCGCCTCAATCGCCGCCAGCCAATCTTTGCGCAAACTCGCATCCGGTGCCGGCGCTTTATACGCCCCCAAAGCCTCGCTTATGCTTTCAAGCGCCACCTTCGCGTCGGCCACCAAAGCCACAGTGCCATTTTTAATGCCATCATAAGGCGTAATGTTAATCGACAATATCCTACGCTCTGGGTTGGCAAACACTGCCCACGAACCAGTGGTAAAATCCTGAAACCGCGTCCCAACGCCAATCACCAAATCCGCTTCTTGCGCCAAAGCATTAGCCGCACTGCCACCAGCCACGCCAATAGAACCAAAATTAAGCTCATGCTGCCAATCCATTGCTGACCGCCCGGCCTGCGTCTCACAAACTGCAATATTATGCACTTCTGCAAACCCTCGCAACGCCTCCATAGCGCCAGAATATAACACACCACCGCCCGCCACAATCAACGGCTTTTTGGCCGCTTTAATCAAAGCCACCGCATGGGTCAATTCACGCGCATCTGGCGCAGGTCGGCGTCGATACCATGTCTGCGGCTCAAAAAAACTTAGCGGATAATCATAAGCCTCAGCCTGCGTATCCTGACAAAAAGACAGCGTCACCGGCCCACAATCATTCGGGTCAGTCAACACCCGCATGGTACGCGGCAATGCGGTCAACAAATGTTCTGGCCGCGAGATGCGGTCAAAATACCGCGATACCAGCTTAAAACAGTCATTGGCACTTATCGTGCCATCATCAAAATCTTCAACCTGCTGCAACACAGGGTCTGGCTCACGGTTGGCAAATACATCACTCGGCACAAACAAAACCGGCAAACGATTCACATGCGCAATCGCACATGATGTCACCGTATTGGTCGCCCCCGGCCCAATCGACGATGTCACCGCCATAACCCGCGTGCGGTTTTTGGCTTTGGCAAATGCCACCGCCGCATTGCCCATACCCTGCTCATTATGCCCCCGATAGGTGAGGAAGCTTTGGTCTAAATCGGCCTCAGCCAAAGCTTCTCCCAGGCCCGCTACATTGCCATGACCAAATATCGCCCACATGCCCGCCACCAACATCTCACCCTCTTGGTTTTTCTGCACCGATAAGTATTTTATCATCGCCTGCGCGGCGGTTAAACGTATACTATTGGTCATTTTAAAATCCTTATTTTTGCACACCACGGGCTTCATCCCACAGCATACATAAAGAGCGATAATTTTCTGTCATTTGTTTTACGGCCTCGGCATCATTCACATCACCCGCAAACCATTTCTTCGCCACAATGCCAAAAATAGTCCGTCCCACCGCAAAACCTTTTACCAATGGCTGCTTAGCGGCCAAATCAAAGCTTGCGGCCAATTCAGCCTGCGGCGCATCCAACCCCAAAACCACAATGCCCCGACAATGCGGGTCATGCTCAGCCACTGCTTTACACGTGTTTTCCCATGCGGCGGCCGATTTCATCGGCTCAAGTTTCCACCAATCAGGGTAGATGCCAATCTCATAAAATCGCTTAATCAATTTGGCAGTCGTTTCGTCATCAGTTTTCGCCACTTTAGAGGGTATCACCTCTAACAATAATTCCAAACGGTTGCGCCGCACGGCAGATGCCAAACGCAACAAAGTCGCCTCTTGCTCAGCTTGCATTTCCGCCCCGTTATCAGGATGACAAAAGCACAAAACCTTCACCACATGCTCACGCGGCCATTCCGACAGGCCACCAAAATCCACACCCAATTCAGGCTCAAGGCTCAAAGGCCGAGATGCCGGCCACTCAACCGGCCGCGCCATCCA
>NVUS02000128.1 GCA_002402005.2 OCS116 cluster bacterium
GCTACGTTCAATATAAGTATGGTGGCCACTTCTTGTTTGGTCAGGCCGAATTGCTCGCGGATGATGGCCATTAATGGCGCATGGTTAAACCAGACTAAAAAGCTGATGAAAAATGCCATCCACGATAGATGTAAAATTTTGTTTTCTTTGCTAAGGGAGAATAAATTAATTTTTGAATTTGAGTTTTCCATTTTATTCACTTTACTATACTTTTGGGTTATAACTTTGGGAGGGATCTGTTATACATATGTCTGCCTAGCAAAATCGATGCCAAGTTTTTTTACACCGTTTTTCGCCAATCTAGTCGCATCTTCACAAATCAATTGCTTAAAATTTAATCACATAAATATTCATGCCTATTTTTTAATCATTATCTAATTTGACATATATCAAACCCCGCCCAAATGCGGGCTTTTTAGACTTATTATAATTGGCACGCCTCTTGCTATCTATGTTTCAAACGCATTTTAAAACTGCACAAACGTAAATTAGTAAAGGCCGAGTGATGAAACAAAAGCTGGTTATTGTTGGCAATGGTATGGCGCCGGGTCGGGCGCTGGAAAAATTATTCAACAGCGCACCCGATCAATATGAGGTGACAATCTTTAACGCCGAAAACCGCGTGAATTATGACCGCATTATGCTGTCACCGGTTCTATCTGGCGACAAAGCGTTTGAAGACATCATCATTCATGATGACGCATGGTATAAAGAGCATAATGTCACCTTACATAAAGGCCATAAAGTCTCAAACATTGACCGCGATAAAAAACAAGTGACATCAGAAGGCGGCATCACTGCCGATTATAACAAATTAATCATCGCCACTGGCTCACTACCTTTCATCATCCCCCTCCCCGGCCATAAATTAGCCGGCGTGATGGCTTATCGCGATTTGGACGATGTAACCGCCATGCAAGCCGCTGCCAAAGCTGGCGGCGCAGCCGTGGTTATTGGTGGTGGTCTACTTGGCCTCGAAGCTGCCGCAGGCTTAAAAGAACAAGGCATGGACGTTACGGTTATCCATCTAATGCCAACCCTTATGGAACGCCAATTAGACCCAGCAGCGGGTTATTTATTGGCCGAAGAATTACGCTCACGCGGCATCACCGTGTTGTGCGAAGCCAATACCAAAGAGATTGTTGGTGATGGCAAAGTTGAAGCCGTGCATTTGGATAATGGCACAGTGATCCCCGCGTCTATCGTGGTGATGGCTGTCGGCATCCGCCCCAATAGCGGCCTGGCCAAAGACGCTGGATTGGAAGTTGGCCGCGGCATCGTGGTTTCAGACAATATGCAAACCTCAGACCCTGATATTTTCTCCCTCGGCGAATGTGCCGAGGTTGGCGGTGTGTGCTATGGCTTGGTGGCCCCTCTCTACCAAATGGCCAATGTGCTCGCCGCCAACTTATCTGGCGATCAAGACGCCAAATTTGTGCCGCAAGACACCCCAACCCGCCTCAAAGTGACGGGCATCAACCTCTATTCAGCTGGTGATTTTGCCGATGGCGATGACCGCGAAGAAATCATATTTAGAGATGCCGCATCTGGTGTTTATAAACGTTTGATTTTGCAAGAAAACAAAATCATCGGCGTGGTGCTTTATGGCGAAGCGTCAGATGGCCCGTGGTTTAGTGGCAAATTGAAAAGCCAAGAAGACATTTCGGAAATCCGCGACATGCTGATTTTCGGCCAGAATGCAGTTATGGGAGGGGCCAATGTGGACCCGCTCGCCGCCGTTACAGCCTTGCCGGATGATGCAGAAATTTGTGGTTGTAATGGCATTTGCAAAGGTGACATTGTCACCGCGATAAACGAAAAAGGCCTGACAAGCCTCGGCGAAGTGCGCGCCCATACCAAAGCCTCAGCCTCTTGTGGCTCATGTACTGGTTTGGTCGAGCAATTGATGACACTCACTTTAGGCAGCAGCTTTGATGCCAATGCCATCCAATCCATGTGCCCGTGCACCGATTTAGGCCATAGCGAAGTCAGACGCTTAATCAAAGCCAAAGAGATTAAAAGCATTCCGCAGCTGATGCAGGAGCTCGAATGGAAAACATCGTGCGGCTGTGTCAAATGCCGCCCAGCACTTAACTATTATCTAGTCGCCGATTGGCCGGGTGAATATGTCGATGATTACCAATCACGCTTTATTAACGAGCGGGTGCATGCCAACATTCAAAAAGATGGCACATATTCGGTAATTCCGCGCATGTGGGGTGGCTACACCTCAGCCAATGAGCTACGCGCCATTGCTGATGTGGTCGATAAATTCAACATTCCAACCGTAAAATGCACCGGCGGCCAACGTATTGACATGCTGGGCATTAAAAAACAAGATCTGCCCGCAGTGTGGGAAGATTTGGGCAAAGCCGGTTTTGTTTCCGGCCATGCCTATGCCAAAGGCTTACGCACAGTGAAAACCTGCGTCGGTACAGATTGGTGCCGCATGGGCACACAGGACAGCACCGGCTTGGGTATAAAACTCGAAAAAGCCATGTGGGGCTCTTGGACACCTGCCAAACTTAAACTGGCCGTCTCTGGTTGCCCACGCAATTGCTCCGAAGCCACCTGCAAGGACATTGGTGTGATTTGCGTGGATAGTGGTTATGACATTCATTTTGCCGGCGCTGCTGGCTTGGACATCAAACCAACCGTTGTGCTGGGCCATGTCGATACCGAAGAAGATGCCATCATCTACATTTTGGCTTTGGCACAAATGTACCGCGAACAAGGCCATTATCTAGAACGGATTTATAAATGGGCAGACCGTGTTGGCATTGAAGAAGTAAAAGCCCAAATTATGGACAATGCACAACAACGCCAAACCTATTATGACGCCTTTATATTTAGTCAAAAATTCGCCCAAGTCGACCCGTGGAACGAACGGGTATCTGGTTTGGACAAACATGAGTTTAACCCGTTAGCAACCCTAGAGTTGGAGGCCGCACAATGAATGTGATGACAAAAAATTGGATAGAGATTGGCACAATAGGCGACATCCCATTACGCGGTGCACGCCATGTGCATAGCGGCGATAAAACCATTGCCATTTTTCGCAACGCGCACAATAAGATCTTTGCGCTCGAAGACAAATGCCCACATGGCGGCTGCCCAATTAGCAATGGCATTGTGCATGATAGCAGCGTCACTTGTCCCATTCACAATTGGGTCATTTCGCTCGAAACCGGCCAAGCGCTCGGCGCAGACGAGGGGCAAATTCTGGCCTTTCCAGTTCAGATAGATGGTGATAAGATCCTCCTATCATTAGGCGTTAAATAAGCAAATCGGATCCCCCGTGAGTCAAGTGCAAGCATCTGTAGAAGCTACCGAAGTCAAAACCACCTGCCCGTATTGCGGCGTGGGTTGCGGAATTGTGGCCCGCGTTCAAGGCGAGCAAGTCAGCGTCAAGGGCGACGAGTCCCATCCAGCCAACAAAGGAATATTGTGCTCCAAAGGCATGGCCTTGGCCGAAACGCTGGATCACAAAGACCGTTTGTTGCACCCCGTGGTCGATGGCCAGCAAGTCAGTTGGAATGAAGCCCTCAACAAGGTGGCGACCGGACTTAAAGATACGATTGAAAAATACGGCCCCGACAGCGTGGCATTCTATGTTTCTGGCCAATTTTTAACTGAAGATTATTATGTCGCCAACAAGCTGATGAA
>NVUS02000129.1 GCA_002402005.2 OCS116 cluster bacterium
AAACACTGGCTTTTTAACCAAGGCAAACACCGCAATGGCGGCGGGCATGGATGACACTGCGCCGCCCAACATAAAGCCTAAAGCCGCGCCATGGCTCATGCCTTGGTCAATCATGCTTTTGATCAATGGTAAAGCGGCGAAACCATTTAGATAAGCCGGAATGCCAACCAATGTGGCGGTGGCGATTGGTAAGATGCCTTCACCGCCGACATAATGAATGATCAATTCGTTAGGCACATAAGCAATCATTAGGCTTTCGAGCAAGAAGGCCAAGCTCATCCATTTTAACAGGAAGAAAAGTGTGGTTTTAAACTCGGCAATAAAGCTATTGCGGCGGGCTTCATCTTGCCAAAATTTCCAGATAATTTTGCGGTCATCTAATGGCGTGAGGGTTGGTTTGGCGGCAATTTCGGGTTTGAGCGGGTTGTTGAATAAGCCGTTTTTGTTGAGGATATAAATGGTTGTGCCACCAAAGACACCAATGGCAACGGCCGCAATGGTACGCGCCACGGCAAAGTCTAAGTCAATCACGCTATAGGTGAGGGCGAAGACGGCAGGGTCGGTAATTGGTGAAGCCAACCAGAAAGCCATAACGGTGCTGAGCGGTACGCCCATACGCAATAATGCGGCGATGAGCGGGATGACGCCACACGAACAGAAGGGGGAAAGGCCACCAATAAGCGCTGCGATGACAATGGAATATTTGCCTTTGCTTTTTAATGAGGTGGCGATGATGTTGTCGAGGCTCGAAGCTGAGGCATAGGCCATGAATAAGATGGCGAATAGTAGAAACGGCAATATGCCAATGATGGCATCGAGCAAGAATTTTAAACTGTCCATTAACTGGCCTTGGTCGGTGGTAAGTAAGACGAACAGCACTAGGCCTGATATGTGCCATGCGGTGATTTTGTTGAGGAGAGATTTCATAATTATATACCTAGTTTTATAGTTTATTAAGTTCAAATAAAAAGCTGAGTTAAGCCTCAACCCCTTGGCAACAATCGTTAAACAAATAGCTGGCCATGCTTTCGACCAGTTTGAAATTAGCAATGTTAATGGTCTCGCGGCCATTTTGATGTTGAGTGATGACGTTGGCTTTGACCAATGTGGTGATGTGATGTGCCAATGTAGAGGGCGGCATGCTCAGATGCTTGCCAATTTGCCCAATGTTTAACCCACCATCACCAGCTTGTACCAGTAGGCGGAAAAGTTCCAAGCGGGCATTATGGCCTAAAGCGTGTAATATTTGTGCAGCGTGTTTTTGTTCCATAGCTATAACATAACTATAAAACTAGTTATGTCAATAAATATTTACACAATAAGTGAATGCTGATAGTTTAGAACAAAAATAATTGAGGGTAAAAAATGCAATATATGTCACTATTCATCGCTTCGCTTGGCTTTCTGGTCATTCATTTTGTTTCGGCCACCAATTTGCGAGAAATGGTGATTAAAAAATATGGTCAGAATGTTTGGATGATTTTGTTTTCGCTTCTTTCGCTGGGCTTTTTTGTGTGGATGGTGATTGAATATTTGGGAGCCGAAGCGGTTGAGGATTTATGGGTGACGCCATCTTGGTGGTTGTGGATTAACGCCATTTTGATATTTATGGGGCTTGGCTTGGTTATTTTGAGCAATATACCTGATAAAGACGCGCGGTTGGGCAAAGGTGTCTTTGCCATCACCCGCCACCCAACCAATTGGGGCATGGCGCTTTTTGCATTTGCCCATATGGTCAGTAATCCAAGTGTTGAAGCGCAATTATTTTGGGGTGCGATTGTAGGTACCGGGGTGATCGGCTCTTATTTGCTAGATATACGCAAGATAAAAACCGGCGGCGAACGCTGGGCAAAATCGCCCGAAAATTCAAGCTGGTTGCCATTTTGGGCGTTGCTTAAAGGCCGCACTGTGATTGCTGCTGAAGATTTTAAACTGCTGCCGGTGGCGATTGCGGTCACGGTCTTCTTCGTTGCGATGATTGTACATGTGGCGTTTTTTGGCACTTATATATTGCCCTTGTGATGGGGCAACAAATCAGCTAGATTGTTAATAATGAATTGCAACTAGACAATTTGAATGTAAATTACTTTGTGGAATAAACGGATGCATGCTTTTACTGAAGAGTGGATTGAATGGATTGATGAGAATGTCAATGCCGGTAGAGACAAAGACGGGATTTTTCAGATTCTGCTCGATAGAGGTTATGAGTATGAGCAAATAAAGCAACAGCTGAATCATGAGCTAAAACAAACGACACCAAAGCCGAACGCTGCTAAATTTCACATTGGCAAACGTGCGGTCAAAAAAAGTCTCCTGCCGCCGGTGATTGATCCGCCAAAAGGCTCAACAAGGTTTGATACAGACAAAGCCGAATTCTATATGATCGAGAATTTTCTAACCGCAGAAGAATGCGCCAAAATTGTCGAAAGAATTCAGGATCATTTGCGGCCATCTCTAATGGTCAATCATGAGACTAAAAAAAGCTCGTTCCGCACCAGCCGCACATGCGATATGGGTGCGCTGAACGACCCGTTCATTCAAGAGATTGATCAAAAAATCTGCGAAACCATTGGCATTGACAATGCGTTTTCCGAAGCAATCCAAGGCCAATTTTATGATGTAGGGCAAGAGTTTAAAGCTCATACAGATTTTTTCGAAACCAATGAATTGCCAGATAATGACAATGGCTTTGGCCAACGGACATTTACCTTTTTCATCTATCTAAACGATGTGGAAGAAGGCGGCCATACCGATTTTCCTATGCTCGGCGTGACTGGCATTCCCCATATTGGCGACGCGCTGATTTGGAATAGTCTACACGCTGACGGCTCAAAAAATTACAACACATTGCATCATGGCATGCCAGTGCGCAAAGGCTGGAAAGCGGTGATTACCAAATGGTTCAGGCTTAAATCGCCAGATAAGCCATTTCGTCAACGCTTACTCAAAGACCAATGATGGTTATTGCATCACTGTGCGCCGCATCGTGATGCTGGTTGGGTGATCATAACCAGCATGGCTGTTTTTAGCGGTGGTGACAAAGCCCATTTTGCCAAAGGCTTGGTGATTGTCGATTAGCTCTATACGGGTTTCAAGCTCGAGCCATTTTTTGTCGTTGTCGCGCGCTAAATTATCAGCGATAGCGAATACTCTATAGGCAATGCCACGACCGCGATGGCTTTGTGCTATGGCAACTTTGCCGACATAGATCACATCTGGGCGTATGTCAAAATACGCGCAGCCAATCAATTGGTCGGCATCATAGACCACAAGTAAATTTTCTTTTGCTGCCTTTTCGCGTAGACCATCTGCTGTCATCCGGCGTAGAGACGAGGGCGGATCGATCATTTGGTCCATATAGGCAAAGCAGTCGGTCAATAGCTTGTGCAAGCTTAGCCAATTGTCGAATGTGCGGTTGAGCTCAAACCTCACGGTTTCGCCATCAAAATGGTTGGCGGTTGATAATGTGGCAGGGCGGCAATGTTGTTTAACCAGCGCTTAACATTTGGGTATTCATTCACATCTATGCCAACATCATCAAGCCAAAACATATAGGCGCTATTGCTCAAGTCAGCAATGGTCAGGCTGTCAGCCACTAGATAGTTTTTGCCGTCTAAATTCTTGTTGAGGATTTTAAGATCAAATAGCAAGCGCCCCAATAGGTAATCCATAATTTCTTGCGGTGGTTTTTGCCAAATACGAGCAAAGCGATAATTGGGTAAGCTAAAACCAATGCGGTTGGCCTCCCACGATAGCCATTCATTAACCTCATGATTGCCAGCATACTGCCCAGTTTTTTCGGCCAAATGCTGCAATATGGCGTTGGATTGGCAAATGGTCAGGTCGCCATCAATCAGCACCGGCACTTCGCCATGTTTTGCGGCGACCATAAAATCTGCAGGCCGGTCTTTGCGCGCCAACATTAAATCGACCCATATATACTCGTGTTCAATTTGCGCCAAGGTCAAGAATAACCGCACTTTGTATGAGTGGCCGGATTGATCACTACCATATAGTTTCATTTAAAAAGCTCCGAAATATCAGCTAAAGATTGCTCAATAGCCTGTTGATCGGGCTTATAGAAAACCCAATTTTTAAGTTTTTTATGGGTCACCAAACCAGCATCAGCCAATATGCTCATATGTTTGGTAACCGTGGGTTGGCTGAGGCCAATTTTGGTGGCGATAGAGCCAACACATACGCCATCATCAACCAAATCACCATCGGATTGCGGTGGAAAATGTGGCAAAGGGTCGGCAATCCATTGCATGATTTGCAGCCGATTCTCGTTGGCGAGGGCGCTCAAAATTTTTAAGCTTGACTTGTTTTGCATATCTATATAGTTCTGTAGCTATATAGCTTTTAAGCTATATTGTTTATTGTCTATATGTATCATAAAATCTGATGATATTTTGTCAAGATTTTAGGTGAGGGGTGTCATGCCAATTAAAGATTTTTTATTTGCCGTCGTCATTATGGCAGTGTGGGGCGTTAATTTCTCGGTCATTAAACTGGGTATGGCAAGCTTAGACAGTTTTACATTAAACGCTTTGCGGTTTTCCCTATGCGCTTTCCCGTTGGTATTTTTTGTCAAAAAACCAGACTTAGCGTGGAAATATATCGCCGCTTATGGTTTGTTGTTTGGCGTCGGCGTGTGGGGCATGGTTGGGCTTGGCATTCATTTTGGCGCATCTGCCGGCATTGCTTCGCTAATCATTCAGCTCAGCGCATTCGCCGTGGTGGTTTTGGCAGCAATTATTTTTAGGGAGCGGTTAAATTTGGGCCAATATATCGGCTTGGGTTTGGCATTGGTTGGCATATTGCTAATTGCCAGTGTTGGTGATGGCAGTGTGACTTTGTTGGGCATGGCATTGGTTATGGTTGCGGCTTTGTGCCTAAGCGCATCCATTATTATGTTTAAATATTTAAAGGTAAAACAAATGTTTGGTTTGTTGGTTTGGTCGAGCTTATTCTCGCCCATCCCGCTATTTGCCATTGCTTATTTTCTGCACGGCGCTGGGATATTCACCAATTTGTGGAACAATCTAACCCCGCTAACAATTTTTTCTCTGCTGTTTCAAGCTTACCCAACCACATTATTGGGGCGGTTGATATTCAACAATATGATTGTCAAATATCCGATGGCCATCACCATGTCGATCAGTTTTTTGGTGCCGATATTTGGCCTGTTGGGCTCTTATCTTATTTTTGATGAGCAGATTGGTGCGGTTAAAATCATGTCCTGCGTGCTGATAATAACCGGGCTGGTGATCAGCACATTCTGGACGCAAATTCGCAAAGCCGTATTGGGTTCGTCCTAGTTCTTGATATGCCGCAAAGAAGTTATACGGTTTTGAATCTAAACTAAGCCGCTGGTCTTTTAACAGGAGGTTGAAATGGGCTTTTTGCAGAAATAGGTATATTCTTCGCTGGTTTAGGGGTGTTTTTTTTGTGACGTAGGCGTCATTATGTGGGGCACAAGCTTGTCGAAAAAATCTAAATCCTAACCTATTTTTTAGCTTGGGCAATCTGATCTTCAATATATGTGCCGGCAATTTTGCCAATGCGGGTCACTTCTTCTTCCGATAAATCGCGGCTTACCATGCCGATATAGGCATTGTAAATAATCTCGGCCAAGAAACTAGCAAGTGCCGATTCTACCTGCATTTCATTTAATAATTTATGCACAAATTGAATGCGCTCAGCATCTATTTGTTTGACCGCTGCAGCCACTTTGGGGTTAGATTTGCCCCAAATGCGAATGGCCATTTCGGCAAATTTACCACCATATCTGGCATCAGCGCCCTTGGCGGTGAGGTTGAGTAATGCCGAAAGGCGGTTATTTGGATTGTCCTTTTCTTGCTCAACTAGCGCAATAATATCGCTGGTGCCTTTTTTGTGCCACAGCTCTAGCATGGCATCTAAAAACTCGGCACGGCTTTTAAAATGCCAATAAAAACTACCCCGGGTTAGGCCAATTTTTTTAGATATGCGGTCAACCCTCACGCTATCTATGCCGCCTTCAGACAGCATTTGAAAGCCAGCTTCTATCCACGCAATTTTATTCGAACCTCTATCAGTCATGTTTTGGCCATTTCAGTTATCGCGACATTCTGACGCATAAATACACTT
>NVUS02000013.1 GCA_002402005.2 OCS116 cluster bacterium
CAATGAGATTGTCGCATTGGAAAGTTTACAGGAATTTCACAGTGATATTTTGGCGGCAGAATCCGGCATCGCGCTCGACCCTTATTGGAAATATAACCGCTGCAATACCCCGCCCATCATCTTTAAAGAGCCAGAAATTTTGGGCCAAGCCTATCATATGATTTATGAGCAAATGGCGCGTAGTAACCGTTTACGCATCACGCCCTCAACCATGCAAACTTTGGTAGATGGTGTTGATGGCCGCTTGTTTGATCATAAATCTCTGATGCAATATATCACCGGTTTGCTGGTATTTATGGGGTTGATTGGTACATTTGTTGGCCTAATGGGCACGTTGGCATCGGTGGGTGAAATTATCGGTGGGCTCGACCTGACCAATGGCGCGGGTGTAGAAGTGATCCAAACCCTGATGACCAATTTACAGAAACCGCTAATTGGTATGGCGACGGGTTTTTCATCTTCGTTGTTTGGTTTGATCACCTCGCTAACCCTTGGCTTGATGTCGCGCTTTGCCGCCAAACATGGTGATTTGCTCAAAATGCATTTTGAAAATTGGCTGGCCAGCGCCGCGCAATTGGATGAAGACAGTGACATTGAACAGCAATCTAACTTGATGGCAGATGGCAATAGTGACAGTGAAGCCGAGCTTAATCATCGCGATTTGCGCTTACTTTACAGAGTGGCAAAATATTCTATCGAGGCCAACCAGAAAGTTAAAAACCAGCTTGAAAAACTGACTGATTCTATAATTGCCATTGCTGACCAACGCCAAAAGGACCAAGAGCAATTGTCTAATTTTGCAATGCATGTCGCCAATATAAGCAGCCAGCAAAAAGAGTTTTCTTATCTGATGGACAAAACCGCCGATGCTTTGGCGGCGCAGCAAGTAACTGCCCATCATTTACAGAATTTGGATGACCGGTTGGATGATAAATTTGAGCAAATTTCTTATGAAACCCAAAATTTAAAATCCAACATTGCCGATGAAGTGCGTAAGATTGATGCCCGTGTCGATCAGAATATCGGCACGATGAACCATAATTTAAGCCATTGGGGACGCACCCAAAATGACCAAATTATGCACTTAAAACAATTGATTTTGCAAAGCCAACAAGCAACTGAAACCCCAGCACCACAAGCAGATGATGGCGAACTAACCCAAATGCTCAACCAGTTGGACAACCTGATCAAAGTCAACCAATTGAGCCATGATGATGTGTCACAATTGAAACATATGAGCCAGATATTCAACCAACCTGAAATGTCGCCCGAACAGCCACATTCTATTAAAGACTTGTTTGACCGCATTGTCGAAAATTATGGAGAAATGAGCGACCAACCCGACCCGGTTGTTGCGCCATTGCCAGTGTATAACACCCCGATTTCAGAGGATAGATAAATGAATCTTTTAAACCGAATCTCTAAGAAATTCCGCCCCAAATCAGCATCGGGTAAGCAGGAATTTATTCGTAAATATGAGCGCATTGACTGCTCATTTGTTAGCCAAATGGTATTCCTAGATACATCGGCGAAACTCGATGGCATTGTGAACGAAATCTCGCAAGGTGGGGCTATTTTTAGGCCGGCGCAATCCTATATTTTGCAGCGTCAGGGCGAAACCATTGGGCTTGAGTTGAATGGTATTTCGGTATCTGGCACCATCATCACCACCCGTAGCTTTGGTTATGCCATTAAATTCTTTAAGGATTTAAGCCAAGAAGAAATGGACCAAGCGCTTGCCAATGCGATGGTCATTTGACCTTAAAATGTGACATGAAATTTAACCAATTTTAATTTACCACTGCGCAACGCCCGCACGCGAGACAGCCATAAATCGCTTTCATGCACCATAATGTCGACAAAACCATCATCAAATTCATGAGCCGCCAAATGCTCTTTCAGCCGCAGCCAACCGTTATTGACATGTTGAATATATTGATCTGAATAATCGACAATCGGGTATAATTTCATGCCAAAGCCATCAATAATTTTTTTATACTGGGTGACTGAAATTGGATAAACCGTGGCTTTTTCGAGCGCTGACCAATTTTTAAAAATTTTGTAACTTGAAGCGTCTTTTTCCAATACAAAATCGGTGAAGATAAAATGCCCGGTTGGTTTGAGTGCGTCTACGCATTTTTCCATAACCGATTGCTTGTTTTTAATTTTGAATAAAGCTTCACGGCCATATACCAAATCATATTTCAGTTTTGCCAATTTGGCGTGATTTAAATCACCTTCCAAAATAGAAATAAATGGTTCGAGCTTGGCGGTTTTGGTGGCTTTGATTAAGTGGGGCAATAGATTGGGGTAGGCCTCGACCACGTCAATATGTGCATAATTGTTTTTTGCCAGCATGCGCGCACAATTGCCCAAACCCACCGCTATGTCTAATATTTTGGATTTACTATCGAGCGGCACTTGGCTGAACAATTCTTGATTGAGCGCATCGTCACCCGGTAATCTTGTGCCAACACCCCAGAGAATTTCTAAAACCTGAATGCGTTGATCACTCCATTCTTGGAGCATAAATTTATGAGTATCAACATGAATGTCTTGGTTTTTGTTATAATTCTTGTTGGTTTTGTCAATCAACCGATGGCTATCATCTGATGCCCACCATGCCGCCACGCGATCGAGCAATGAGACTTTATCTAGCTGCGCCATTATTTTTGTTTCTGGTATTATGTTGGGGGACATATGATAACCTATTTCTGTAAGATAGCGTGAAATTTAAGCAGTTTCAAATTGCCACTGCGCAATGAGCGCACTCGGGATAACCATAAATCGCTTTCTTGTGCCATGACATCGACAAATTCATCGTCAATTTTATGACTTTTCAGATACTTTTCGAGCCGCAACCAGCCGACATTAACATGATGCACATATTGGGTAGAATAATCCATGGTTGGATATAATTTCATATTCAGTTGTTTGAAAATGCGGGTGTAAGCGCTTTTTGTGACCGGGTAGACAATTGATTTTTCGCGATCTGACCAATTTTTAAAAATATCGTAAGATGCTGCGCCATGATCCAGTACAAAATCGGTAAAAATTAAATGACCATTGCTGTTAAGCGCTTTGAGGCATTTTTGTAGAATTGAGCGTTTGTCTTCTATTTTAAACATTGCCTCGCGGCCGTAAATAAGATTGTATTTAGCTTGTTTTAGTTTCACTGTTTCCAGATCACCATCTAATATTGAGATGAATCGTTGTAATTTTTCTTCCTTAATCACCTTAATCAGATGCGGCAATAAATTGGGATAGGCCTCGACGACATCGATATGCGCAAAGCTGTCTTTACTGATAATGCGGGCGCAATTGCCAAGGCCGACCGCCATATCCAATATTTTGGATTTGCTGTTTAAGCCGGCTCCATTAAATAGCTCGCGGTTAAGCGCCTCGTCACCCGGTATGCGCGTACCGCGCCCCCAGAGGATTTCGAGTATATGAATGCGTTGTTCAGTCCATTTTTCTAGCTCGAATTTTTCTAAATCTACGCGAATATTTTGGTCTTTGTCGTGATTTTTAGAATTTTTATCGGCCAATTTATGACTGTCATCTGACTCCCACCATGCCACTACACGGTCGATCAGGGTTTTTCTCGTATCTTCGGTCATATGGCCTCATCTATTACATATAGCTAAAGTCTATATCAATATGATTGAAAATTACTTACCAATACTGCAAGATTTGCGCTAGATCAAAAATTGCGGTAAATTATATTGGCCTCAATATTCACCCATAACCCTACAAATTATTGATGTTTTTATTGACCTTTTTGGTCAAAACTTCTAATTTGAAATTTATAACTCTGAAGTCTACCTACCTAAGTTTGGTAACAAATATGGTTTTTAGACCGGGGTCGTGAGCGGAAACGCCATGGTCTCCCGAATTTGGAAAGGAGTGTTGAAGTGAAACATACACTTATCGATCATTCGATAGGCCATAAGATAGCGCGTTTTGACCCTGCTCCGATTTTGGCAGACAATCATGGCCGTCAATTTCCGTATCTGCGGTTGTCCATTACTGATATATGCAATTTTTCGTGCGATTATTGTTTGCCGGATGGCTATAAGGCTGGCCTAAAGAAAACCTTTCTTGAGCTGCATGAAATTAAAAATCTTATATCGGCGTTTGCGGCTTTGGGTACGCATAAAATTCGTTTAACCGGTGGTGAGCCGACGTTGCGCCAGGATTTTATTGAAATTGTGCAGGCGATATCGGCCGAAACCAATATCAGCAAACTGGCTATGACTACCAATGGTTATAAGCTTAAACAGAATATCCAAAAATGGCATGATGCGGGCATTAATGCGCTGAATGTCAGCATTGATACGTTGGATCGTGAACGCTTTCACAAATTGACCGGCCACGACCGGCTGCCCGAAATAATGGACGGCATTGATAAAGCCTTAGATATAGGTTTTGAGACGGTGAAAATAAACGCTGTTTTGCTCAAAGATGTGAATGATGACCAGTTGCCGCAATTTATGGCATGGGCAAAACATAAGCCGATCAGCATTCGTTATATTGAGTTGATGCAAACCGGTGACAATCTGGATTATTTCAACCGTTACCATGTGGCAGCGGCAGAGTTGCAAAACCAACTGCTTACCCAAGGTTGGGTGGTGAAACCACGC
>NVUS02000130.1 GCA_002402005.2 OCS116 cluster bacterium
CCATTATCCCAGGCTTCGGCGACTGCCAACAATTCTAGATTCTCTTCCATTTTATTGGCTATGGCGTGTAATACAGCTGCGCGCCCGGCTGGCGAGGTTTTACCCCATGCAACTTTGGCGGCGTGTGCCGCATCCAATGCCAATTCAATATCCTCGGCAGTCGAGCGAGCAATTTCAGTAAAAACTTTGCCATTGATCGGGCTGGTATTTTCAAAATACATGCCTTTGGTTGGCGCGACCCATTTGCCGCCGATAAAATTATCATAGCGCGGCTTAAAAGTAACTTTTGAGCCGGCTTCCCCGGGGTTGGCGTAAATCATATGTATATCTCCCTTAAATTAATTTTTAGTTTTACCCCTTTCAATAAGCAACCACTGTGCCAAGCCATAACAAATTACGTTTTCAATAATAAAAATATACAGTTAGGCCATTTTCTAGCAAACCAGCTATATGGATTGCGCGGGCAAAACTGTTCAACATTTGAACAAGTGTTAAAATTACCAACAATCCGCAGCATAAAATGTACTCAAAACCCAAATTCGAAAATTTGCGCCGTCTATTGTTTTGTGTAAAACTAAGCCTAAACATTAACTTGGGAGGGGGGATGATGGGTCATCAAGAAAAAGTTTTGGCATTTAAACAGTCTGTTTTTGAAGCCGATCCCGACACTCAGATTGATGATTATAACGCCGTTCAAACCGAAATCATCTCGCATGATGTCTATCAATCTTGGCAACGGTCATTTGACAATGGCATTTATATCAATGATTTTGTTGATGATAGCTCGTTGCAGCCCGACCAACTAAACGATGTGTTGGAACAAAACCAAACCATCATCAACCTCTCCTCGCCCGAAATAAACAAATTGTACCAAATGATAAAAGGCGCTGGCAATATGGTGCTATTGGCCGATAAAAACGGCGTGATATTAGACCATTTGGGCGATGCCGGTTTTGTAGACCGCGCCTCAGAGATTTTATTGACCAAGGGGGCAAAATGGGGAGAGATTGACAAAGGCACCAACGCCATCGGCACCGCCATTAAACAAGACAAAGCCATCACCATTCACGGTGGCGAGCATTATCTTAACGCCCATTCCTTCCTAACTTGCGCATCCGTGCCAATACATGATCCATATGGCGGTGTATTGGGTGTATTGGACATTACCGGCGATTATCGTGGCGGCAACCCACATACATTGGCGCTGATCAATATGAGTGTTGAGCATATAGAATGTGAAATGTTCAACCACAGCTTTCATAAAGACGTGATTGTCGAGTTATATTGCGCGTCTTCAAACCATATTTCGGCGGTAAATCGTTTTTCTGGCGCAAAATGGTATGAAAAAGTCATCATGGTCTTTAGTTTTTCAGGCCTACTCATTGCCGCCAACAAATGTGCAATGAACCAATTTGGGCTCACCAGACAATCGCTCAATAATAAAGCGTTTGAGGACATATTTAACCAAAAGATCAATGGCTTAATTGACCATATTATCCTTTCCTCAACTCACGCCTATCCCTTAAAAAATCATTCTGGCGCGGTTTATTATGCCAAGGCAAAAAGCAGTTATGCCCGGTTGCGCAGCTTCACTAAACCCAATGAAACGCCATCAGTATTAGCCATCAACCAAATCGGGCGCGATGAGTGCATTACATTTGATCATGTCGATTTGGGCGATGCGCAAATGGCACGCAATATAAATAAAATCAAAAAAATCATGCCGCATGACATTCCAATTTTGCTGCAAGGCGAAACCGGTGCTGGCAAAGGCTGGATAGCACGCGCGATTCATCACGAAAGTGAGCGTGCCAACAAACCATTCATTGCCGTCAATTGTGCCTCAATGCCAAGAGAACTGATCGAGTCTGAATTGTTTGGTTATGTTGGTGGGGCATTTACCGGGGCAAAAAGCGCCGGCTATAAAGGCAAAATACTGGCAGCAGATAAAGGTTATTTGTTTTTAGATGAAATTGGCGACATGCCATTGGACATGCAAAGCCGCCTACTCCGTGTGTTGGAGGACAAACAGATATGCCCGATCGGCAGCGTGCAAAACATCGCGCTAGACATCAACATTATATCAGCATCAAATATCGATTTAAAACAAGCGGTTGAAGATGGCACATTTCGGCGCGACCTCTATTATCGGCTCAATGGCTTAGCCATAAAATTACCAAATCTAAGCGAACGTGAAGACATTGAACCGTTGGTTGCGGCCATTTTACAGCGCGAGTTTCCACAAATGGACATTCAGTTAAATGCTGCTGTATGGAATTTATTCAAAGCACATTGCTGGCCGGGAAACATCCGGCAAATGCATCATGTGTTAAAGGTCGCTACGTTGATTTGTGATGATGATTTGATTGAGTTAAAAGACCTGCCAGATGATTTTTTGGCCGAGGCCATCAATGAAGATGAAGAAATTACCAACATCATCAGCCTCGAAGATAGCGAAAAAACCGTGATCGCAAACATGTTAAATGCCTGCGATCACAATATTTCAAAGACCGCAAAAAAGCTCGGCATTAGCCGCAACACGCTGTACAGCAAAATGCGTCAATATTCCCTCTAGCAAACCTGTATCACCTTAAACAAATTACATTCGAGCCAACCAAATTGATATTTGCGGAAAAGCCACCAGAATTGCCAAGCCAACAATCATCGCCAATACAAATGGCATTGCTCCACGGAAAATGTCGCCGACTTTTAAATCCGGATCATTCATTGCTGCCTTAATGGTATAGACTGACAGGCCAAAAGGCGGGGTCAGCAAGCCCATCTCGACCGCCACCACTGTCAAGACACCAAACCAGATTAAATCAAATCCAGCCTGTTGTGCCACCGGCAAGGCGATTGGCAACAAAATCAGCATGATTGAGATTGAGTCAATCAAACAACCTAGTAAGATAACAATCACCAAAAATAACAGTAAAAACCCATAAGGACCTAAAAAGTCGCCCAACAATATCTCACCCAGTAAATTCGGCAAGCCAGACATAGCCAACATCCGGCTGAAAAAAGTTGCCGCCATAATTAAAAACAATACGGATACAGTGATATGACCGGATTCAACCAATAGATTCCAGAATATTTTAAGCGTTAACGAACGGCGCAACAAAGCAATCACCAATGCGCCAAAAGCACCAACAGCGCCGGCTTCGGTCGGGTTTAAAAACCCACCATATAGGCCGCCCAATACCAGGGCGACGAGAGAGAATATCGGCACGGCTTTGCGC
>NVUS02000131.1 GCA_002402005.2 OCS116 cluster bacterium
AATATTTTGTTGCTGATAAGTGCTCAATACATGGCTGACAACATCTTTAATTTCTCGCTTGTCTGGCCCCAGTAGGCTGATGCTCACAATGCCACTGGTTTTGCCATTCTCCACAACGCTAAGCCGCTCCAACAAATCATTGATGACGTATATTTGATTGATATGGTAAAGGGTGAAGTAAGTGCCCGCGCGGCCTTCCAATTGATTGATGTGAATGTCAATGTCTGTAGTTTCATCATGATGCTTTTCACCAATCTTGGCTTCAAATAATATATTGCCGTTGCGCTCAAGCCGGTAACTTTCTTGATCCAAAATGACAACGTGGAATTTTGTATCATAGAGATTTTGTGGCAAATCAAACTGCACGACATTTATGCTCTCGCCGCCCCACGCATAATCTTGGCTGAATGGAAAAATGCTCGACCATAAGGGTTGGGCAAAGCCGTTATTCTGGCCAAATTGGCGCTGGAAAAACCCGCCAATTACCGGGAAAGTGAGTGGCGCAGCTTGTATCTGCATATTGAATTTTTCAATGGTCGGTATGATAACTTTGCGTGATCTGAGCAATTCAAGCTCAGTCGAAGTTTCCGACCCGCCGAGGCCGCCGCCAAAGCCACTGGTTAAATCCGACAAACCGGTTATACCAGATGATTTGGCTTCAATTTGCAGCAAAGCATTGCCACTGTAGATGGGCTGAGCCATAAATACATAAGCAATGGATGTGACGGCGCAGATGAATGCAAATGACATGATGAGCCATTTGCCAGCCCAAAGTGATTGGATAATCTCGCCAATGTCGATTTCGTCATTTTGTGCGGATGCGGTTTGCTTCACTTCATTCACAATATATAGTCCTAAACTCAAATATTCTTTTGTCTGTGGCGTTATTTTAGTTTTTCAATCCAACTGTCAGTTGATTTTTGGATCAAATTGAAAGCATTTTTATAGATTTCTAAATTCTGGCCATAAGGGTCTGCTATCTCTATATCATCTTGCCATTTGCCAACCAAGACTATTTTATGCTTTGCGCTTGGGTCAATCGATAATATAGCCGCAATGTGGCATTTTTCCATCACCATGATCAGTTGACTGGCTTGGCAAATTTCTTGTGTCAATTGGCGGGCGCGGTGGTTTGCACATTCGATGCCCAAAGCGCTGGTAAGTTGCGCCGAATGTTCATTCATCGGTTGGCCAATAATGGCCTTTATGCCGGCGGAAGATATATTTTTGTGCGGCAAGGCGTTTTGCAACAATAGGTCGGCGATTGGGCTGCGACAGGTATTGGCAATACAGACCACTAAAATATCATCTGCCATGGCATGCGCCTCAACTTAGTTGAATATAGATTGAACCGAAGCTTTTGTGCTGTTTAAGGTGCTGGGCAGGCCAAGCGTTGGGTTTACAACCGATAACAATTGGTTCCATTTCACAATCGGTGATTTGGCAATGTAAACCACATCTTCACTTAAAATTTCGAATTTCGAAGCCAAGACCATGGCGGCCATATTGCTTAAATCTAACATATAGACTTTGGCAACTTTGCCTTTTACCTGGCTATCACGGATCACATAGATGGCGCTGGCATCAGCAGATTGCTCGTTAATGCCATGGGCACGGCCCAACGCCTCGGCCAATGTTGTGCCCTCGGGCGAAACGGCTATGGTTAAGGGTGCTGCCACTTGCCCCATCACATAAGCATATTTAGGTTTTTGGCTGGCAATGTGAATCTGGTCGCCATCAATTAGCAATATATTTTGGCGCATATCGCCATAATGCATCATGGCATAAAGGTCGATATGGCGGCGCTTGGCTTTGCGCACCACAACAATGTCATTCATATCGGCATTGGCGGTGACGCCGCCGGCTTGGGTGATGGCGTCGAGTAAGGTGATGGCACGGCCTTGCATCACTAAGGGGGCGGGGCGGGCAATCTCACCGGTTAGGTAAATTTTCTTCGAGGCAAATGTGGTGACGGTGACATCTAGTTGCGGGTTTTCAATATATTTGGCCAGCGACTCACTCAACTGGTCGCGAATGGTGTAAATGGATTGGCCGGCCACGTGCATACGCCCGACATAAGGGTAGAATATATTGCCTTGGCTATCGATTAAAAACCCAATGGCCGGCAAGCCTTCTGCGCCTAGATTTAACAATTCAGGATGTTCCCAAACCGTCACTTGTAAAATGTCACCCGCGCCGACTTTATAAGCATAATTTTTAACTTGCCGCTCTAATTTCGCGTTGCGATGCGGCTGGCGGCGTTTGACTTTTCGCGCCATGGTATTGGCGGGGGTGATTTTGTGAAATTCTATTTGTTCTAAGGTGATGGATGGGGTTTCATCGCTCATTTTGCGGTCAGCATCCGAAATGTAAACTTCGCCGCCCGGCACAATGGCGCAGGCGGTTAAAAATAGTGCCGCTAAAATTATAAAACTAGACTTGAAGAAACGCATTACCAACCATCCAAATGTGCAGAATTAACTATAGCAAATAAAGCATATGGCCAAAAAAGTCGAATCAATATCGATTGTGTATGGTTAATTATTGGTTAATGGTTTATTTGGCCAAAAAGAGCTTTCACTTTAACCAATAATGTATTAACGTTAATTCATATTCAAATTTATAAAAGGGATAAAAACATGAGTGAAGAAAAACGCGTCGCTGGCATGTTGCAAATGGGTTATGGCACATGGAACCGCCCGGGTGAAGAGGCTTATCAAGGCACATTATGGGCTTTAGAAGCCGGTTGCCGCCACATTGATGGCGCACAAGGTTATGATAATGAAGAGGAAGTTGGCCGCGCCATTGCTGACAGCGGTATATCGCGCAATGAAATTCACATCACCACCAAAGTGAAGCCAGAGAATTTTGCCCCCGGTGTGGTGCTTAGCTCGACCAAAGAAAGTTTGGAAAAACTCAATATGGGCCCTGTGGATATGCTGCTTTTGCATTACCCGTCAATTGGTGGCGAATATCCAATGGAAGAATATATGGCGCAATTTGCCGAATGTTTGGACAGCGGCATGACCAAAACCATTGGCTTGTCTAACTTCACCATTCCGTTGATTGACCAAGCGGTTAAATTATTGGGTGACCGCCAAGTGATGACCAACCAAGTCGAAAGCCATGTTTACATGCAAAATGATGCGATTGTTGAACATTGCAAAGGCTTAGGCATTTCCATCACCGCATTTTCACCCTTAGCGCGTGGCGCGGTGGTTGGTGATGAGGTGTTGACCGCAATTGGCAAAAACCATGGTGGCGCCACCGCAGCGCAAATTTCACTGGCTTATTTAATGAGCCAAGGTCAAATTGTCATCCCATCATCTGGCAAGAAACAGCGCATCATCGAGAATTTTGCAGCGCGTAACATTGAGTTGAGCGCCGATGAGATTGCCCAATGTTATAATTTGGAAAAAGGCTTGCGCCTAGTCAACGGATCTTGGTGTCCAAAATGGGATGCTTATTCCAGAGCTTAAAACACCATATATATTCTCCCAAATATATATATAAAAAAGCAGCGGCAAAGTGATTTGCCGCTGCTTTTATTTTTTACCAATGAGAGGCTATTTTTGATTGCGGGGTTGCCAGCCTTCAGGCAATTGCCCGCCAATGATTAGGCTTAAAATATCGTCACGGGTCACATCTTTAATGTCGAATTTGCCAACATCTTTGCCGTTTTTCATCACCATCACCCGGTCGCAAAGTTCAAACACATCACCCATATCATGGCTGATGAGAAAGATGCCAATGCCTTCGGCTTTTAACCGTAAGGTTAAATCTTTAACCATGGTGGTTTCAGCAGGCCCAAGGGCTGCGGTTGGCTCATCCATCACCAAGGTTTTGGCGTTAAAATAGATGGCGCGGCCAATGGCCACAACTTGGCGTTGCCCGCCCGACATGCTGTTCACAGGGTCGGTAATGTTGGTGAAATTGGGGTTAAGGGTCTTCATCACCTTGCGGGTTTCAAGCTCCATCTTGGCTTCATCCAACACGCCAAACATATTGGTAATCTCGCGGCCTAAAAATAAATTGGCCGATGCATCTAACGTATCGGCCAGAGCCAATGTTTGGTAGATGGTTTCAATGCCATAAGCGCGGCTCTCACGCGGGTTGCGGATGTTGGCTTTTTTACCATTGACGATAATTTCGCCTTCATCAATGGTTTCAGCGCCTGATAGCATTTTCATCAGGGTTGATTTACCTGCGCCATTATGGCCCAAAATGCCAACCACTTCACCTGGGTATAGGCTGATGGATACATCTTCAACCGCATGCACGCCGCCAAAGCGTTTGCTTATGTTTTTCATCTCAACAAGAGGTGTTTTTTCATTCGTCATGGTATTTTCCTCTTATTTCTTAGAATTTTGATAGGCGGTATCGAACCACACAGCGACAATGAGCACGAGCCCCATAACCACCATGCGCTCACCAGAGCCAGCACCAAGCAATATCATCGCATTTTCGATGCTTTGCATGATGACGGCGCCCAAAATAGCCCCGGGTATAGAGCCTGAACCACCAGCTAGTGACGTGCCACCAATGATGGCAGCAGCGATGACCAACAGTTCGGACGAATCGCCCATGCTATTGGTGCCGGCATTCAACCGTGCCGTGGTGATGACCGCGGCAATGGCACACAATATGCCCATAATGACAAAGATAAATGTGGTGACCTTTTTAACATCAATGCCCGAAAGCTCTGCGGCCTCGGGATTGGCACCAATGGCATAAACATAGCGGCCAAATTTGGTGATGCGTGACAATAAGGTCATCACAATCACCACGGCGATTAAAATCAACACGGGAACAGGTATGCCACGGCCAATGTCTGAACGTGGTTTATTATAGCTATTCATAATGTAAACAAAGCCAAAAACAACGATCGCTATAATCGCAAACATAACCAGTTGCAGCCAAATTGGTTTGGTCGGAAAATTATGCTTCACGCGTGAAGCGTGGCTTCTATACATGCCTATGGCGATGACCAATATGGCAATGATGCCCAAAATCATGCTCCAAGTGGTGCCGATAGAACCATCAATGCCACCACCCAATAACCCGTAGGTTTTGTTCATCGGTGCCACGGTGCGGCCATCGGTAACCAAAAATGCACCGCCCCTAAAGGCCAACATGCCGCCTAAGGTCACCACAAAGGCCGGAATGCCGCGATAGGCGGTAAACCAACCTTGAAAAATGCCGATCAATACGCCCAAAGAAGCGCCGCAGGCAATGCTTAGCGGCCAGTTCCACCCTGCTTCGAGGGGGAATATATCAACTTGCAGCCAAGCGATGACCATGCCGATAAAGCCCATAACCGAGCCAACCGATAGATCGATATGGCGGGCGACGATGACCAAAACCATGCCGGTGGCCATAATGCCAACCACCGAGGTTTGTACGGCTAAATTATAAAGATTTCGTGCGGAGAGAAATAT
>NVUS02000132.1 GCA_002402005.2 OCS116 cluster bacterium
CTCTATCTAAACATGGAACTTTTTAAATTTAAGCCGCGTCGGTCTATCAGCAGCACTGCCCAATCTACGTTTCTTATCGGCTTCATAATCACTAAAGTTACCTTCAAACCATTCCACATGGCTATTGCCTTCAAACGCCAGAATATGTGTCGCCACCCGATCCAAGAACCAGCGATCATGGGTAATGACCACAGCACAACCAGCAAAATTCATCAAAGCGTCTTCGAGCGCCCGCAAAGTTTCCACATCCAAATCATTGGTCGGTTCATCAAGCAACAGCACATTAGCTCCGGTCTTAAGCATTTTCGCCAAATGCACCCGGTTACGTTCACCGCCCGATAATATGCCAACTTTCTTCTGTTGGTCACTGCCTTTAAAGTTAAATGCAGAACAATAAGCCCGGCTAGAGCGCTCCAATTTACCCAGCTGAATGATGTCATTACCTTCAGAAATTTCTTCCCACACAGTTTTGTCACCATCAAGTGAATCGCGGCTTTGGTCAATATAACCAAGCTGCACAGTTTCACCAATACGAATGCTACCAGCATCGGGCTCTTCTTGCTTCATAATCATTTTAAATAAGGTCGATTTACCCGCGCCGTTGGCACCAATAATGCCAACAATGCCGCCGGGTGGTAAGCGGAAGTCCAAATTTTCAATCAGTAATTTTTCGCCAAACGCTTTGCTCAAACCTTCAGCCTCAATCACCACCCCGCCCAAACGTTCGGATGCCGGAATGACAATTTGCGCGGTGCGCAAGGCTTCACTATCTTCTTGCGCCACCAATTTATCAAACGACGATATACGGGCTTTGGATTTGGCTTGGCGGGCTTTGGGGCTAGAACGCACCCAATCCAACTCACGTTCAATGGTTTTCTTACGGTTTTCATCAACCCGTTTTTCTTGCGCCAACCGTTTGGCTTTTTCTTCAAGCCAATTGGTATAGTTGCCTTCATAAGGAATGCCTTCACCACGATCCAGCTCCAAAATCCACGCCGTAATGTTATCCAAGAAATACCGATCATGCGTCACGCAAACAATCGTGCCGGTATAATTGACCAAATAATTCTGCAACCAGCTAATGGTTTCCGCATCCAAATGGTTGGTCGGTTCATCGAGCAATAACAGGTCAGGCTTAGCCAATAATAAAGCACAAATCGCCACACGGCGTTTTTCACCGCCCGACAAAGTCGCCACAGTCGCGTCAGCCGGCGGGCAGCGCAAAGCTTCCATCGCCACTTCAACCTGATGGTCAAGGCTCCACGCATCCACCGCATCAATCTTCTCTTGCAGCGCGCTCATTTCTTCCATCAATTCATCGCTATAATCATCAGCCACTTTGGCCGCAACCAAGTTAAAATCATCAAGTAATTTCTTAGTTTCCGCTACGCCTTCCATTACATTTTCGACCACTGTTTTGCTTTCATCAAGCTGTGGTTCTTGCGCCAGATAGCCAACTTTCACACCTTCTGCAGCCCAAGCTTCACCACCAATTTCAGTGTCCAACCCGGCCATAATTTTCAGCAAGGTCGATTTACCGCTACCGTTCTCGCCAACCACGCCAATATGCGCACCGGGCAGGAAGGACAGGCGAATGTCTTTAAACAATTGCTTGCCACCGGGAAAGGTTTTCGTAAGTCTGTCCATTGTATAAATATATTGATAAGCGGCCATGCGCACCTCGTCTGATAAAATTAGTTGATCATTAATAGGTGATTCACAAAAAAATCGCAAGCAAAACAGCCACCATCAAGCCAATAAAATTTAACCCACATCTTTGCTCACCAATCACCAAACATCATATAAATCATATGGTTAATATAATGTAACCAAACATTTCATCAAACCGTCATGTAGAAATTATAATTTGAGCCGGCATAAAAACCATAATAAAAGGTGCAGCATGAACTCCCTCTTCTCTAAAATCACAAAACCCTTTCGCCAATATATGTTGGTTAAGCTCATTTCAATCATCGCGGTCATTTTGGTCGCCATATTGGTGATTTCAACCCTATTCAACATCACCAGCCAAACCAAAATGCTAGACAAAGTGTTTCAAGAAGAAATTTCTTACACCACCCACGCCATGGCCTCAACCGCCACCGAAGGCATACATTGGCGGCGCGAATCGCTAATTCGTAAATTTCTAAAATCATCGCTCGAAGATGAATCCGGCCAACTACTCACCCTAATCGCCCTACACAGAAAAGATCTAGCGGTATTGCTCAACGAAAACACCCGCGACCAAACCAGCAATCAAGTCGATTTACTGACCATTGAGGAATATATACAGACCCACAAACTGGGCGAGACGTTCAGTGAAACAAATGAACAAACCCACTATATTAAACTTGCCAACAGAATGATTGCCATCAACCAAACTCACAATGACAAAGCCGGCAAACATTATGGCTATATCGCCGCCATTTGGTCGACCAAAACCCTCACCGGCGCTTTAAATGCCTACATTCAAGAAACCGTCATTGCGTCGATCATTCTACTAGTGGTCATGCTTTCAACCCTCAGCGCCGCGATGATTTTTATCGTCATCAACCCGCTCAAACAAATCACTTTTCACATTGATAAATTGGCGTCAAGCGAGTTGATGCACAATATACCTTATCAAGACCGTGCTGACCGCATCGGCAAAATCGCCAGTGCCACCATTATCTTGCAACATAATGAGCGCAAACGCCTAGAGCTAGAGCACCAAGAAATCATCAGCCGTCAAAAACGCGAAGACAAGCAAAATAACATCACCCAATATATTGCAGAATTCCAAGCCCACATCACCCAAAATCTACAGTCGGTCAATCATGATTTAGATACATCAAGCACCGCCATCAGCAGCCTGATCAATATTTCCAAGCAAACCATCACTCAGGCGCAAATCGCCTCCGATGGTGCAGATATCACTTCGCATCATGTATCCGAAGTGGCGCAATCATCCCATATGCTCAAAGCCAACGCCATCGAGGTCGGGCAAAAAATTGAGCAAGGCCAATATATCATCAATGAAGCGGCGCAAAATGCCCGCACCACCAAACAAAAAGTCGAAAAATTGGCGCAATCCGCCAACAATATCGAATCCATCATAGATTTAATTCAAACCATTGCCGAACAAACCAAATTATTGGCGCTCAATGCCACCATCGAGGCGGCGCGAGCCGGCGAGTCTGGCCTTGGCTTTAGCGTGGTGGCGCAAGAGGTCAAAAGCCTTGCCAGCCAAACCGAACAAGCCACCCAAAACATCGCAAACCTTATCGAAGAAATTCAAGATTATACCCATGAGACCGTCGTCTCGATTGATAACATTGTAGCGGTGATTAACAATGCCAGCGAAATCTCATCAAACAGCGTATCCGCAGTCATTGGCCAAACCGAATTAACCAGTGAGATTGACAAAAGCGTTGATGTGGCAACCCAAGGTACAGATAAAATCGCTAACAATATGAAATCCGTCAACCGCGCCACCATCGATACGCAAGAAGCGGCAAATATTGTGCAGAATGCCACAATTTCGCTCAGCAAACACACCCAAAACTTAGATCAATCCATCCATGATTTTCTGAGCAAAGTATCCAATGCCTAAACTAATTTTTGGCTTTTTGATGCGTCACTAAATATATGCCCACTACAATCGGTATCAAACCAATATAATCGCCAGCAGGAATTGACTCATCAAAGACCAACCAACCATAAAACAACCCAAGCGGCGGCATAATAAAATGTAAGCTCGATGCCTCGGCCGTGCCTTTTTGCTCAATCAGCTTAAACCAAATCACAAAACTCAACCCAATAATCACCACCAGATAAAACATGCTCATCACAAATTGCGGCTCGAACCAAACGGTCGGTGTGCTCTCAAATAGAAAAGCCGGAATGTATAAGGCCACCGCCCCCGTCATATTCTGCACCGCTAAGCTCAACCAAAAATCCGTTTTGCAATTAAGGCGGGTGAATAAAAATGTCGCAACACTAAAACTCAGCAAACCAAAGCACAATAAGCCAATCACATAAAGCGGCACACCATCCACACTCACCCGGCTTTGCAAAATATACGCCACGCCCAAAAAGCCTAACAACACACCAAATAGTTTTTTATAGCTAAATGCTGCCGTCACAAATATAAATTGCGCCAATGTCACCAGCACCGGGTTGGCGCTAATGATGGTCGCCGCCAAGCCCGAAGGCGTGCCCGGTAAACTAAGCGAATACCACGCAAAGCCTAAATAACCGACATTATTCAACAGGCCCAAAACCACCAATCCACCCAATTGTTTGGCGCTAATCTTCATCAACCGCCCAAACACAATGCACAGGCCAAAAAAGAATATTGAGGTCAGTAAAAACCGCGTGGCCAAAAACCAAAAGGGCGGCCAGAATTGCAAGCCATATTTGGCAGCAGCAAAGGCCGATGCCCATGTCAGGCAAAATACCAAAATCATCAGGTTGGATTTGAGATCGAATTTCTTCAACATTATGTAGACTTTAACTTATGGAATTCATGAGTGTCCTCATTGCCAACCCACACCGTTCCATGGTCCAAATCAAACCACGAGCCAACCATTTCCAACTCGCCAGCCTCCAAAGCATCTTGCACAAATTTAAA
>NVUS02000133.1 GCA_002402005.2 OCS116 cluster bacterium
GCGGCATTGGCGGCTTTAATGCCGTGTGCGCCATCTTCTATCACCAAACAAGCCTTTGGCGCAAAGCCCATTTGTTGGGCGGCATATAAAAATAAGTCGGGGGCGGGCTTTGGGTGTTTGACCATGTCGGCGCTGTAGGTTTTGCCGTTAAATATATCGGCAATATTTGTCGCTTGTTGGTTGTTTATCAGTCGTGTCATTTTAGAGTTAGAGGCAATGCAGAAAGTTAATTCTGTCGCCTGCAAAAAACTCAGCATATGTGGCATGAGCTGCAATTCTGTTTGCATTTTGTTGGCATAATTAGCTTCAATTGTTGCGGCAAATCGTTTGGTCTTGTCTCGCCCATAATCTTGCGCAAGCTTGTCCATCATGCTGCCAAAATCAAGTCCTGTGAATTGATTGTCAATATCTTCGGGGCTTAACGGTATGCCGACTTGCTGCAAAGTTTCTGCGTGCACAGCAGATGACAAATGTTCACTATCTACCACCACCCCGTCAAAATCAAAGATGATTAGCTCAATTTTTACCACTTAAAATGCCTTCAATAATGCTGGACAGTTCACGCATGTCATCAAATATATGCACCGCGCCCGCGTCGCGCAATAGGCCGTCATGATTGTCAATATTGTGGCTTGCGCCGGTAAAGCCAATCGAGGTCATGCCTAGCTTGCTTGCGGCATCAATACCATGCACCCCATCTTCTATCACCAAACAATTTTCATATTTTGCACCAAACTTATCGGCCGAGTGTTCAAATAGGTCAGTGGCAGGTTTTGGCTTGGCCACAATATCAGCGCCAAAATACTTGTCTTCGAATAGATGATAAACACCCAAAATTTCGAGCTTGGTTTTGATGATTTCTTGGCGGCTGTTCGAGCTGATGCAATAAGCATATGGCGTTTGCTCAATATAATCCATCACATGCGGTAGAGCCTCAAGCTCCTCCTCAAACAATTTATGAGCAGTGGGTTGTATCACCTCATGAAATTTATCGGTGCACGCTGCACCAAATTCATCACGCAAATTTTGCAAAATAGAAGGGTAATCCATACCCCAAAAACGATGCTCCAATTCAATGGCGCTAATCTCAATATCCGCCTCAGCCATAGCGATAATGTTGGCCTTTTTATACAGATATTCACTATCGACAATCACCCCGTCAAAATCAAATATAATCAGATCAATTTGCTTCAAATTTATAGCTCCGCAATGATGTTGGCAAGTTGGCGCATGTCATCAAAAATCAGGTGAGCACCGGCATTAGTCAGATTTTGCTGGTGGTTATGCACCTTGCTCACTTGCCCAGTAAAGCCCAATGGCACCATGCCCAAATGTTTGGCGGCCTGAATGCCATATATGCCATCCTCAACCACCACACATTTGTCATAGGCTGTGCCCATTTTGTCGGCGGCCAATTTAAACATATCGGGCGCGGGTTTGGGTTTGGCCACACTATTTGTGCCCAGCAAAATGTCATCAAACAAATGGCCAATGTTAAGCAGTTCAATTTTATGCTCGGTCCAGTCGGTATGGGCGTTAGAGGCAATGAAATAGGGCAAATGCGTGGTTTCCAAAAACTCAATAATGTGTGGAATGGCCGTTAACTCTTGCTCGATAATCCGAATCGATTCGCTATTGACTTTTGCTTCGTATATTTGGGTGCGTTCCGTGCCATAATCGCGGTTGAATATATCCAACATGTCTTTAAACGCCATGCCCAAAAACCGGGTGTTTATATCATGGTCAGACATTTCAATGCCGGCATGAATAAACGCATTTTTATTGGCTTTGTTATAAAGATGTTCGCTGTCGACGATAACGCCGTCAAAATCAAAAATTATCAGTTCGATGCTGGACATGGGCGACCTAACTTAGAGAGTGTATGGCTTAAATTGTTTGGTCACTTCAATATAAACGCCACGTTTAAATTCAACAATCAAATCGACAAGCTTATCAACATCTTCCCACTTCCAAGCTTCAAATTCGGGCTTTTCTTCGGTTGGGTGTAGGTTAATCTCGGCATCATCACCCTCAAAACGGTAGCAATACCACATTTGCTTCTGGCCTTTAAATTTGCCTTTAAGCACTTTGCCAATCAATTCTTGTGGTAAGTCATAGCAAATCCAACCATCGCTTTTGCCGAGCAACGTCACGCTTTTTATGCCGGTTTCTTCATATAATTCACGTAAAGCTGCGGCTTGCAAATCTTCGCCTTCATCCACCCCGCCTTGCGGCATTTGCCAAGCTTTGGATATCATATCATGGTGCTTAGCACGGGGAATGCGCTTGCCAATCCATACTTTGCCCGCGGCATTGACCACCATAATACCGACATTTGGCCTATATTCGAGTTCTGTCATCGGGAGCGGCTCCATTTGCTGCAATCTTGGGCGTCATAAGAGTGTTTATGAAGCTATTGATCTTCTTCCTACAATGTTTTCGCAACCGAAGCACCACTAAATGGAAAAATTACCGCAATTATATTTATTCTCTCACATCAGCCGGATATCATTGGCCAGAGGCAACATTGGTACGCAGCTGTTTCTTCACCTTGGCGCTTACTGGTATCAGCTGGTAGCCCTTGGCTTCTAATGTATTGACCCATATTTTTAAATGCTCAATGGTGGCGGGGTAATTGCTACCAACCGCAAAGGCCATGCCGGTTGTGGTGGCAATTCGTTCGATCCGCTCCAATGAATTTTCAATGTCTTCAACGGTTTTTTTCTCGTCAATAATGATGTCAGCTTTTGAATAACCAAGCCCCATTTGCTTCGAAAGTTTTGCAACTTTCGAGCGATGCGAAACCCCGTTTTCAATATAATAAAGCCCACGGCGTTCAAGTTCTCTTAAAATCGGCGCCACGGCTTTTTCTTTAGAGGTGAATTTAGCGCCCATAAAATTAGTGATGCCAATATAACCGGTGATGCGTGACATAATCCATCTAAAGCGGCTCATGTTAACCGGCACTTCGCCTTCGGCCAGCAAGGTCGAGGGGCCTGGGTCATTGTCAGGGTAATCAAAGGGTTCCATCGGGGTTTGCAGCACCACTTCATGGCCCATGTCGCGGGCGCGGTGAATCCAATCTTGCAACCCATTGCCATAGGGCGAGAAGGCAAAACTAATTTCACCGGGCAGGCCGTCAATGGCATTTTTTGTGGCTTCTTGGTGAATGCCAAGGCCAGTAATCATAATTGCAATGCGCGGCCGGCCATCAAATGCTGGGGCCGGGCGGGCATAAACTTCGGAAGGTCTTTCGCCCAAAACGCCAATTTTTGGCAATTTGCCATATTTGCTAAATTGCACCACATCTTCAATTGGGGCGCGGGGCAATTTACCAGTGCTTTCAAAACCTTCTGGTTTGGCTTCGGCCATTTCTGTGGGCAGATGTATGATTTTACTGCTGTCAGATGCGGTGATGCGGGGCATTTCTTGCTGGCTTTTGGTCGCCAAATCCACGCCATTTCCAGCTTGGTAATTATTCTGTACAAATTGCTTGTCATTGCCGGAACTGTTGGCAAAATCTGGTACAAATTTTTCAGTCGGTTCAGGGCGGGTCCAATTGATGTCGAGCGTGGCAATCGGTTGGCCACCTAAGGCATTGCCAAATATATAGGCCCATATGATGTTGAATGAAATTAAAAGCGACATGGCAAGGCAGGCGACTTTAAACGGTGTCAAAAATTTTCTCACCGAAACAGCATTGGCTTTCGGCGCGGCTTTTTTCATTTTTTGAGTCAACGCATCTGCCGGCGCTGGCTTCGCTTCTAATTCAGGCTCACCTGTAGTTTCGGCCATTTTATTACCTTATTCTATTTGTTAGAACTAAAAGTAAATAAATATGGTGAACAAATCTTTACCAGATCGGCATTTAGGTGGTTTTATAAGGCTTATTTTGCTGGCGCGGCAGGTTGTTCAGCGTCTGTCTTCACCTCTTCAGTCTCAGCTTCATCAGCCTTAACTTCATCGCTCATGTCAGTTTCGCTGGTTTGCTCAGTATCTGCGTCTGCATCTTTGTCGGTTCTTGCGGCTTCGGCTTGTTTCTCAAGCTTGTTCCATTCAATCTCAATGTCAGTTTTAATCTGTGCTTCAAGTGCAGCCAATTTTTCGCCAACTTCTATTTCGCCATTTAAAAATTTAAGCGCATAAATCAATTGCAGGTCAAATTTTTCATCACGCGGTACATAAGAATATGAGCCCAAATCACCTTCGCTGTCACTGCTGTCAGTGTCATTGGTCAAATGGCCTTCCAATGTGGCTTCGCTGGTTTTTTCAATCTGAATGTCTTGAATGCCTTGCGGGACAATCGGTTTGACAATCCAATCTGGCACAATGCCTTGGGCTTGAATTGAGCGGCCAGAAGGCGTGTAATATCTGGCAGTTGTGATGCGCAATGCACTGTCATTATTGCCAATCGGCATGATGGTCTGCACGCTGCCTTTGCCAAATGATCTTGTGCCCAAAATGGTTGCACGTTTATAATCTTGCAATGCGCCCGATACAATTTCAGATGATGAAGCTGTGTCGCCATCGATCAAAACCACCAAAGCTTGGCCATGGGTCAAGTCATCAGTTTGGGCACTAAAACGTTGGGTTTGGCTTTCATCACGGCCACGGGTCGAGGTGATCTCGCCTTGTTTTAAAAATAGATCAACCGTGTAAATGGCTTGGTTTAACAAGCCGCCGCCATTGCCGCGTAGGTCCAAAATAAAGCCTTTTAGGTCACTGCCAATTTCTAAGGTCAGCGCTTCGATGGCTTTTTTCAAGTTAATTTCGGTCAATTCACTAAAGCTAGATAGGGAAATATAGCCGATATTTTCTTTGGCTTCATAAGTCACTGGGTTGAGCTTAATGATTTCACGGTTGAGGTTGAATTTTAACAATTCATCTTCGCCTTGGCGTTTGATTAACAATTCAATCGGTGCGCCCACTTCACCCCGCATCATGTCGATGGCTTTGCTTAAATTAATGTCTTTAACTTCGACGTCATCAATTTTGCTGATCAAGTCATCGTCAAGCAGGCCGGCTTTTTCAGCTGGTGTGTCTTCAAGCACTTCAACGGCTTTGACCAAACCATCTACCCATTGCACACGAATGCCCAAACCACCAAATGAGCCAGAGGTTTGTTCGATCAAGTCCTTGTATTTTTTCTTGGGCAAATATTCTGAATGCGGGTCAAGCGAAGCGACAACCGCTTCGATGGCTTTGTCCATAATCTTATCCATATCAGGCTCATCAACATAAACCCGTTCGATAACGTCAAGAATGTTACCAAATCTAATCAGATGATTGTAGTTTTTTTGCAGAGTCTGTTCGGTTTCTTCCGCATGATTCACCGGTTTGTCTACCGAAGATACCGGGGCAATGAATATGCCTAAGAACAGGCCAGCAATGGTAAATAAAACGCCTAATGATATGGTTTTTTTCATAATATGCTCATGGTTTGTATGTATATTCTTTTTACATTATCTATAGCCAAAGTTAAACTATAAATTACTTAAATGGTTTATTTTCGGATGGCTCTATCGATTAATTTTTGGCCAACTTAGTTTGCCACCAAGGTGAAGAGTTGATGGGGTTTTCGGATTTTCGGAACTCGACATATAATATCGGCGCGTTATTGCCGGGGTTGTTAATGGCATTTTGCGGCATAATGCCGATCGGGTCGCCCATTTCGATGAATTGATTGGTGGTGACCGCAATCTGCCCCAAACCGGTTAACAATATACGGTGATCTTGGCCAACGTCAATGATGACTAGATAACCATAATTGCTGAAATCATCAGCAAATAACACCGTACCAGATGCCGGCGAGGTGATTTGCGCAAACGGCCGGGTGGATATGGTGATGCCTTTGGTATTGCGGTCTTGATTGTCTTTTTCGCCAAATTTATGCAGCAAATTGCCTTGGGCAGGATAGGGCAATTTGTTTTTAAAACTGTTAAAAGCCGCCAATTTGCGGGCTTGGCGAATGGGCGGCTTCTTAAGCTGGGTAATGCTGTTTTGTATTTGGGTAATTTGTTGCGAGTTGGCGGCTTGCTTGGCGGCGGCGAGTTGCTGTTGTTTGGTTTTTAAATCAGCTTGGCGTTTGGCTTCGCGTTGGGCGGCTTTTTTGGCGGTGAGTTCTATTTCGATTTTTTTCTGGGCTTCGATGCGGCTGAATAGGTCGCGAATGTTTTTGGCTTTTTGGCCCAAAGCCGCCATTTTTTGCTGCTCAGCTTGAATCTCGGCTTGGGTTTTACTCGATAGAGCGGTTTTTTGTTCGAGCAATCCGGCAATGTAATTTCTTTGCTTGCGCAGCTCTTGAGTGTTTGCCAATAGCTCATTTTGTTGGGCGGTCAATTCATTGCGAATGCCGCTTAAATTGGCCAAATCATGGGCAATAATGTCGGTTTGGTTTTTGACCTCGGGTACGATTTTACCAAGGATAATGGCGCTGCGTAGGGCGTTGGAGGCATCTTCGGGCTTGGTTAATAAAGCTGGCGGCGGGTTTTTTTCGAGTTTTAACAATGCCGACAGAAGTGTGGCTAATATTTTTTTGCGTTTGATATATTGAGTTCTGAGCAGATCTTCATCTATAGCTAGGGTTTCTAGGTTTTTTTCGCCGGATGAAAGATGGGCTTCGCTTTGCTGGATTTGCTTGGCGGCGACTTTGATTTGCTTGTTGAGCAGATCACGTTCAGCCTGAATTTGGGCGGCGTTTTTTTGCAGCGCTTGGGTTTTGGCTTGGCCGGATTTTATTTCTATTTCTAGATTTTCCAGGTCGACACTGCCATCATTATCGGCCGAAAACGCCTGAAAAGGCATTAAAAAAAGCGCAAAAAACGCTAAAAAACGGATGAAAAGGTGCATATTTTGGGTCAAAATCACTGGTTTATTGCTAATATTTATAGTTAATCTACATGTTTCACGTTAAAAATAGACTAATATTGTGGCAATATAATGGAGTTATTCTTGGCTTATTCACGATGATAGGGATGGCCGCTCATAATGGTGATGGCGCGGTAAATTTGCTCGAATAATAATGCCCGGGCCATTTGGTGCGGCCAAGTCATTTTGCTCAAAGATAATTTTAAATCGGCTTGGTTTAAAACATCTTGCCCATGGCCGTCTGGGCCGCCCAATAAAAACGCGATGGCGGGATAACCATCATCGCGGTAATTGGCGATTTTTTTTGAAAAATCCGGACTGGTAAATTGTTTGCCATGCTCGTCAAGCGCGATGATGAGCGCGCCTTTTGGCACGGCATTGAGCAGTTTTTTGGCTTCTTCGGTTTTGCGAATTTGAACCTGCGGACTTTTGGCTTCATCAAAATCCAAATGATGAAATTGGGTGAAGCCAAGTTGAGCGCCCGCATTTTTGATGCGGGTCTCGAATTTATTGCATAAGTTTAATTCGTCGCTTTTTTTTAAGCGGCCAATTGCCCCAATGAATATCTGCATTAAATCTCAGCAGTCCACATTTTTTCAAGGTCATAAAATTCGCGCACTTCAGGGCGGAAGATATGAACGATGATGTCGCCGCAATCGAGCAATACCCAATCGGCATGCGCAAGGCCTTCGATGGACACATCTTCGCGGCCAGATTCTCTAAGGGCTTTGTTTAAATAGTCTGACAAAGCAGACACATGGCGGCCAGAGCCACCGGATGCGATGATCATGTAATCGGCCAATGAAGTTTTGCCAATCAAGTTGATGGAGACAATGTCTTCGGCTTTATTTTGGTCTAATGTATCGACGATGAGCTGGTTTAGCTCGTGAGATGGATTTTCATCTTGTTTTAATGACGGGTTTGCCACGTGTGTATATATTCCTATGAATTGGCGATGTGCCAGATAATTATTTGCCGCCACCATATACCTTTGATGCGGCGATAGCAATGCGGAAAATATCTATGCGTGATTATGCCACATTTTTATGACATTAATGTTAATTCCACTGGTCTAAATGTGGTGTGCCATCTTCGGGTATATTGTAATATTTGGCTTTTGATTGGCAGAAAATATGGCGTCTTGGGCGCAATTGATCGGGATTGTCGAGCATGCCAATGGCAAAATCTAGATCCACAGCATTGGGGCTTTCGCGCCAGAATATGGCTGAACCGCAATGTTTGCAAAACCCTTGTTCGGATTTTTGATTTTTTAAATACCAGGTGATGTGTTGTTCGCCAGATATTTTGTAATGGCCGGTTTTGGCGGCGATGCAGGCATAAAAGCTGCCCGTCCATTTGCGGCATTCGGCACAATGGCAGATGGAATATTCGGGGTTAAAATCCCATAACTCAAATGTTATTTTTCCACACTGGCAAGAACCTGAATCTTTTATCATAATATTGACTTTATAGTGAGGCTGGGCGTTATTTTAGCCACGCTCATCATATTTAGGGGCATCATTATTGGGCAATTCATAATTATCTCGCTTAAAAGCGCAATAGATATGTTTGGATTGTGACAATTGCGAAATGTCATCTAACATGCCGACTGCAAAATCCATCTGACCGATTTTGTGATTTTTAAAACGCCAAAATATGCTTGACCCACATATACCACAGAAACCGCGTTCGGCTTGGGCTGTTTGATCGTGCCAAATGATGTGCTCAAAACCATCAATCTTATAGTGATCGCGGGCAATGGTGAGGGCGGAGTAGAAACTGCCTGTCCATTTGCGACATTGAGTGCAATGGCATGTGCCATAATCGGGTGCAAAGTCCCACATATTGAACTTTATAATGCCGCAATAGCAAGAACCCGAAGCTTTATTCATGGTCTTAATTGTCCTGTGCCTGAGACTACATATTTAAAGCTTGTGAGCTGTTCGACGCCGACGGGGCCGCGGGCGTGCATTTTGCCGGTGGCGATGCCAATTTCGGCGCCCATGCCAAATTCGCCACCATCGGCATATTGGGTGGAGGCGTTGTGGATGACGATGGCGCTATCAACCTCGTTGAAGAAACGCGCGACATGGTCGGGGGTTTGCGAGATGATGGCATCGGTATGGTGTGAGCCCAGATGGTTGATGTGGTTTATTGCCGCGTCGATATTGGCAACGATTTTGACCGAAATGATTTTGTCGAGATATTCGGTTGTCCAATCTTCATCGGTTGCAGCAACGATGTTTTTGCCAACGCTTTGTACATAATCATCGCCGCGAATTTCGCAGCCGCCGGCTTGTAATTTTTCGATGACCGGCAATAGGTGAGTGTGTTTTACATTTTCGTCAATTAACAATGTTTCGGCGGAGCCGCAAATGCCGGTGCGGCGTAATTTGGCGTTGAAACAGATGTCAGCTGCCATATCCAATTTAGCTGAGGCGTCGATATATATGTGGCAAATACCTTCGAGATGGCTGAACACCGGCACGCGGGCTTCTTGTTGGACGCGCGCCACTAGGCTTTTGCCGCCACGCGGTACGATGACATCAATATTGCCATTTAGGCCGGTCAGCATATGACCAACGGCAGCACGATCGGTTGTATTGACCATTTGTATTGCGCCGATGGGCAGGTTGGCGGCTTTGAGGCCGGTTTGCATGGCGGCCAAAATGGCTTTTGATGAATTGATACTGTCTGAACCGCCGCGCAAAATGGTGGCATTGCCGGCTTTGAGGCACAGTGCGCCGGCATCGGCGGTGACATTGGGGCGGCTTTCGTAGATCACGCCAATTACGCCCAAAGGCACGCGTTTGCGTTTGATGTTGAGGCCGTTTTGTTCAGGTGTCCATTCGGCTAAAATTGTGCCGACAGGATCGGCGAGTTTGGCGACGGCTTCTAAGCTGGTGGCAATGCCTTCAATGCGTTCGGCATCGAGCATCAAACGGTCGATAAAGGCGGCGGAGATGTTGTTATCTTCGGCAGCTTTAACATCTATCTTGTTGGCGGTGATGATGTCGGCAGCGCTGGCGCGGATGGCTTTGGCGGCTTCGATAAGCGCGGTGTTTTTAGCCGCGGTACTGGCAATGGAAAGGGTGGCGGCAGCTTGGTTGGCAGTTTTGCCTAAGGCCAGCATTTCTTGTTCTAAACTCATTTTATTCCCCTTTTTTCACCAGAACTAAATTATTGCGATGCACAATATTGGTGCGGCCAGCATAGCCTAAAATATCGGCAATTTCATGGCTTTTTTTGCCAATGATGCGTATGGCGTCTTTTGAATTGTAATTGGTCAAACCATGCGCGATGGTTTGGCCGCTAAGATTTTGAATGCCCAGCGTATCGCCATTGTCAAATTGGCCAGAAATTTTTGTCACACCGGCGCTGAGTAGGCTTTTGCCATTGAGTAGGGCATTCTCTGCCCCCTTGTCGATGGTCAATATGCCTTTGGGCTCTAACGTGGCGTGTAGCCATTTTTTGCGGGCGGCGGTTACGCTATTTTGCGCTAAGAAAATGCTGGATTTTGCGCCGGTTGAGAGGGCGTTGATTGGGTTGTTGTTGCGGCCATCGGCAATTAACATGATGCAACCTGATTCGGTGGCGATTTGTGCGGCTAAAATTTTGGTGACCATACCGCCGGTGCCATAATCTGAACCGCTTGAACCGGCGGCATTTTGAATGTTGGCGGTGATGTTTTTAATGACCGGTATATGTTTGGCGGTTTTATCGGTCTGTGGATTGGCATCATAAAGACCATCGATATCTGACAGTAAAATTAGCATATCGGCGCCGACCATGGAGGCGACCCGTGCGGCCAGACGGTCATTATCGCCAAAGCGGATTTCGGTGGTGGCGATGGTATCATTCTCATTGATAATTGGCACGAAGCCTAATGAGGTGAGGGTGTTGATGGTATTGGTGGCATTGATATAGCGTTTACGGTTTTCGCTATCTTCGAGCGATAACAGCACTTGGGCGACTTGAACTTGATGCTGCTTAAAGGCGTTCTCATAGGCTTTGGCCAAGGCGATTTGGCCGATGGCGGCGGCGGCTTGGCTTTGCTCTAGCTTTAATTTGCCTTTGGCAAAACCGGCTTGGGCACGGCCCAAAGCAATGGCGCCGGATGAGACGATGATGACTTGTTTGCCTTGGGCAATTAAAGCTGCAACATCTTGGCCCAAAGCATCGAGCCAGTTTTGACGCAATTGACCATTTACAGCATGAATGAGCAAAGAAGAGCCAATTTTAATGACTATTTTTTGCGCATTTTTTAAACTGTCTAAATGTATTTTATGCATTGTATTTTTGACTTTTTAGGGTCGGCTTATAGAGGCGACCATGGTTTATCTGATTTTTCTTCCACTTCTTCCAGTGGGGGTTCATCAGAATCTACCGGTCGCTTACCTTCAATCACTCTTAACAACGCGCGCAATATATCGGGCACATTAGTTTTGGCCACGGCTGACATAGTGTGGATTTTTTGGTCAGTGACTTTTGCCAGCAATGCGATTTTTTCGGCGAGCTCTTCTTCGCTTAACGCATCGATTTTATTGATCACTACGATTTCGGGTTTTTTGGCCAGATCTTCGGCATATTTTGCCAACTCATCGCGCATAATTACATAATTTTCGACAAATTTTTCATCTGTGCCATCGAGTAGATGCAGCAAAACTGAGCAACGTTCGACATGGCCTAAAAAACGATGGCCAAGGCCGACGCCTTCATGTGCGCCTTCGATGATGCCCGGTATATCGGCCATCACAAATTCTTTTTCATCCTGATTGATCACACCTAGATTGGGGTGCAGGGTGGTGAAAGGATAATCGGCAATTTTAGGTTTGGCGGCGCTGGTGGCTGCCAAAAATGTTGATTTGCCAGCATTAGGGAAACCCAGTAAACCAGCATCGGCAATGAGTTTAAGCTTGAGGCGAATCCACATTTCCTCGCCCGGTATGCCTGGGTTGGCACGGCGTGGTGATTGGTTGGTGGCGCTTTTGAAATAGGCATTGCCAAAGCCGCCATTGCCGCCTTGTAAAAGGATATGCTCTTGGCCGACTTCGGTCATATCGACCAATAATGTTTCATCATCATCGTCGAATATTTGGGTGCCGACTGGCACTTTGAGGGTGACATTTTCGCCCTTGGCGCCATTCATATCGCGGCCCATGCCATGCACGCCGGTTTTGGCTTTGAAATGCTGCATGAAGCGATAATCGATCAGGGTGTTGAGGCCGTCGACGCATTTGATAATGACATGGCCACCACGGCCACCATCGCCGCCATCGGGCCCACCAAATTCGAGGAATTTCTCGCGGCGGAACGAAACGCTGCCTGCGCCGCCATTGCCGGATTTTACAAAAATATGTGCTTGGTCTAAAAATTTCATATCGATACTCTGAGTTCTTTGCCATCTTTTGCCTTATCTAGGGCGAAAAGTCTAGAAATTTTATATATGGCGGTTAATTTTGCGGGTTGGTTGATCTGAATCAAAGACTTGATTGTTAGAAAACGGCTAAGTTGGGCGCAGCAATGAAGCAGATGAGAGTTATTTTTCAATACGGGACATATTGTTGAACAACTTAAACTATATCTAATAATAAACATTGCGGTTGTGCCCTCTTTCTGCTTAAATACCTAGATTGAGTTTAAGAGGGAGAGGGTGACGCGAAAAGACTTGTTAAGAGTTGCGTCACCTTTAATTTTAGTCAATCTCCCTTATTCTCATTTTATTCTATTTCATTAAAGACGATATATCGATAAGGCTGCCTTCTGGCGCTTTGATTAGCATTCTACGTTGGCCATATTCTGTGTCTTGGGGGGCTTGAATGACTATGACATTTGCTGCGAGTTGAGCGGCAAAGGCATCGACATTGTCGACCAAATAAGTTTGATAAAAACCAGTGGGCGGGGTTTGAAACTCTGTTGGCACTAGCTGGTTGTGCCTATCGATAAGGCCGATCTCTAGGCCTATATTGGTTGATTTTAATTGGATGAACCAATCGCTGTTGAATTGAACTTCGAAGTCAAAATATTGGGTGTAAAACTGTTTGCTGGCGATTAGATTGTCAGTGCAAATATTGGTCATATGGCGGTTAATTTTCATTTTTTGCATTCCAATCTTGTTTGGTTAATTTGTAGCGCTTGGCTTTTTCTTGTGTATTGCGCAGTGGAATTTCGTAGGTTACGGTTTGTTGATATTTGAAACCTAGCTTGTTGATGATGACCTCGGACGCGGGGTTGATGAGGAAATGAGAAACCAGCAAAAATTCGGCATTTATTGTGCTGAAGAAATTGTTGATGAATAAAATGCAAGCCTCGGTCATATAACCTTTGCCCCAAAACGGATGGCCGATCCAATAACCTAATGAATGCCCGCGGTCTGTTTGGCGGATGCTGATGACGCCGATGAATTTATCTTGCTCATTAAAAATACCGGTGACCATTTCATCTGCTGGGCTTGACATTATATAGGTGATGAATGTTTCGGCATCGGCCAAGGTGTAGGGCATGGGAATGTGTCCCATCATGCCGGCTGTGTCTTGACGGTTTAGATATTCTGCCATATTGGGTGCATCGGTCATGCTGGGTAATTTGAGGGTGAGCCGGCTGGATTTAAGCATTTTTAGCCTGCCACTCTAGCTTGGTCAGGCGGTAGCGTTTACCTTCTTCGATTGTTTTGCGGGCGGGCACTTCGAGCATGATATTTTCAAGATAAACATAGCCAAGTTTTAGAATGACGGATTTGGATTTGTCGTTATGTATGAAGTGGGTGACGAATAGCTCGGCTTTATCTGTTGTCTTGAAATATTCATCTATCATCAGGCCGGCAGCCTCGGCCATATAGCCGTTGCCCCAAAAGGGGTGGCCGAGCCAGTAGGCAATTTCATCGCCAGTTGGTTTGGGGATAATGCTGATGACGCCCATAAAATCATCGGTTTTGTTATAAATGCCATTGAACAGCTCGCCATGCATTTGGCCTGCAGTGTGTGTGATGAATTGGTGTGCGTCATCTACAGTATAAGGATAGGGCACGTGGCTCATCATATGCGCTGTGTCTTTACGGTTAAGATATTTTGCCATATCTGGTGCATCGACGAGCGTTGGTTTTTTGAGTGTCAGGCGGTTAGAACGTAACATGATTTGGCTCTATGATTTAAAAAATGCCGTGTCTACCGTCTGGATGGCAGACACGGTTATGGTGGTTATTTATTGTGCGGCTTTGAGTGTTGCGGCTTGGCTTTCCTGCCACATTTTTTGGGTGAGGAAATATTTATCCATTGAATAGGTTTGCGCTGGGCTTTCGAAATAACGCTCGGTGCGGCCGATATAGACCAAGCCACAAGAATGTATGACATTGCGCGGTTTGGCGTTCTCGATACGGCATGAGCAATAGATTTTTTCGTATTTTAAAAACTCAAACGCGTAGGTGAGGATGGCTTGCACCGCCTCGGCGGTATATTGGTTTTCCCAATAATCTTCGCCAATCCAAAAGCCAATTTCGGGCTCATCTGGTGACCAGCGTGGGCCAACGCCAACGGTGCCGATGATGTTATCTTTATCGGCCTTTAGGCAGATGCCGAAAACATGCGTTTCGCGTTTTGCAACGCGCGCAAGAAACTCTTCTGCGTGATCCAGAGTATAAGGATGCGGCATAGAGCCTAGCAAAAAGGCAATGTTTGGGTTGTTGGCAAGCTGCACGATGCGCGCGGCGTCAGTTGTTTTCAGCGGACGTAAATGTAGCCGCTCCGTCTCCAAAGTATCGGGTAATATTTCTTCTGATCTTATATGTGTCATTTTAGTCTCCAGACTATTTTTAAACGGCCTTGCGTAATTGCGAGGCTGGGTATTTTCTGTGCCTAAATTTTGGCAAAGAAAAACGGGCTATAAAAATATAACCCGTTTTCAAATTCTGGAGATTAACTACCTCCGTCGGGTTATATTTTACCGACGAAAGTTTTTTTCATATTTCGTCGTTACTCTGCGGCTTGTGCCAACGGCATCACGTTTACAAACGTACGGTCGTTGCGACCCTTCGTGAAATAAACATTGCCTTCGATGACTGAAAAGATCGTATGATCTTTACCGATGCCAACATTTACGCCAGGATGCCACTTTGTGCCACGCTGACGAATGATAATGTTGCCTGAGATGACAAGTTCGCCACCAAATTTCTTAACACCAAGACGGCGACCTGCTGAGTCGCGACCGTTACGGGATGAGCCGCCTGCTTTTTTATGTGCCATGGTCTATTCTCCTAAAAGGTTCGCTTACTTAGTAAGTTCTTTGATTTCAGTTGCCCAAACATCTACAGGTAGGTCACCTTTAAATGTATAAGCTTCGTCCAATTTAACAGCATCTTCTTTGGTGATTTGAGCCATTTGTGAATAATGGAAGATACCAATATCATTTAGCTTTTTCTCACCAACTTTACCAATTGCTGATAATTTGGTTAGGTTGTCTTTTTTGCCGTTAGGTTCTGACAGTAATTCTACTGTTAGGCCTAATGTTGAAGCGTCAATGGCAGCATCGTCTGCTTTGGCTGCAGCTTTAGGTGCAGCTTTTTTAGCAGCGGCTTTAGATGCAGCGGCAGCTTTTTCGGCTTTGGCTTTAGGTGCTGCTTTTTCAACTGCTTTGGCAGCTTTAGGGGCAGCAGTTTTTGGGGCTTTCTTGCCATCTGTAAGGATGTCTAGAACGCGCAAAACTGTTTTATGTTGGCGATGACCGGCTTTACGACGATAGTTTTGGCGGCGTTTCTTTTTGAAAACGATGATTTTTTTATCGCGTTTTTGCTCAAGAACTTCGCAAGCAATCGCAGCGCCAGCTACGGTTGGTGTGCCAATTTCGACTTTATCGCCACCTAGCATTAGAACGTCGTCTAATGTGATGATGTCGCCAGCTTCTACTTCAAGTTTTTCAACTTGTAAAATATCGTCTTTTGCGACTTTATATTGTTTTCCGCCTGTGCGGATGACTGCAAACATATGCTCGATCTCTTTTTAGTGCCTGTTTAAAGGCTTTGGTTTCAAAAATTCACTCTATCATTGTGGGGGATCTGCAACCTAAAACCCTTGGAAACAAGTGATTCTAGATAACCCATAACGAGTAGACAGGCGCAATAAGGCCCTTTGAATGGTCGCAATATACATTCTAAGCGGCTGGTGTCAAGCGATTGAGTCTATATATGAACGGTTTTATGTTGGGAAGTGGAGGGGGGAATTGCCGGGCTGCCACAGTGGGAATTTTTGAAAAATGGTTTGGAAGGTGGGGGATGCGATGAAGGCCTCTAGCCATTTTTGGGTATTTGGGTAGGGGGCGGCATTCCACCATTCGCGGCCCGAATTGGCGAATTGGCGCACGAAAGGTGCGATGGCGTAATCGGCCAATGTGGGGTTGTTGGCGAGTAGGAATTGATGGTCTGTGAGCAGAGTCTCTAGGGTTTGGATGAAGGTTTCTGCGGCTATGCGGGCGGTTAGGGCGGTTGTTTGTTGGCTGGTTTGGGTGTCGTCATTGTTATAACGGGTGGCGTATTTATAGCGATCTAGGTGGTGTTTGAAATGGCTGTCTTTGCTGCTATCGGTTTGTTCTATCAGCTTGTTGGTGGTTTTGGGGTCGGCGGTGAGCAGCTTGTTGGGGTCGTTTTGGTTCAATGCCCATAAGAGAATGTCTAGGCTTTCATCTATCACTGTGCCATTGGGCAGCAGTAGAACGGGGACGGTGGCTTTGGGGGAAAGCTCAAGCATATGCTGTGGTTTGTCACGCAGGATGATCTCGCGTAGCTCGACTTTGATATTGGCCTCTAGCAGGCCGATGCGGGCGCGCATGGCATAGGGGCAGCGGCGGAAGCTGTATAGAATTGGTAAATCACTCATAGCGTTGATTTGTAATTTATGTTAGCTATCGTGTAAATAGTGAAAGAGAAAATATGACGCATTATGATGTGGTGATACTAGGTGCTGGGGCAGCAGGGTTAATGTGTGCGATTGAAGCAGGCAAGGCTGGCAAAAGCGTTGTGGCGTTGGAGCGTAACCGCCATGCGGCGCAGAAAATACGTATATCTGGCGGTGGGCGGTGTAATTTTACCAATATCAATACTGATAAGAATAAATTTATCTCGGACAATAAGAATTTTTGCATCTCGGCGTTGAAGCGTTATACGCCGCGGGATTTCATTGCGTTGGTTGATGAATATAAGATTGATTACCATGAAAAGACGCTTGGGCAGTATTTTTGTGATGATTCGGCAATGCAGATTATCGACTTATTGTTGAATGAATGTGAGAAAGCTGGTGTTGAGATCATCAAACAGCTTGAAGTTAAAAAAATTGAAAAGGTCGATGGTATTTTTGAGTTGAATACCAGTGATGATGTGATAACCGGTGATAAGCTTGTATTGGCGACCGGTGGGCCGTCTATACCGAAAATGGGGGCATCCTCGATTGGCTATATCATTGCCAAGCAATTTGGGCATAGCATTATTGATACGCGGCCGGGGCTAGTGCCATTGACTTTTAGTGATGACATGAAGGGTTATATTGCGGTTTTATCGGGCATATCGATTGACGATGTTGAGGTTTCGGTGGCGGATAAGAAGATAAAGCAGAAATTCCGTGAGGCTTTGCTGTTTACGCATAGAGGTTTGAGTGGGCCGGCGATTTTGCAGATCTCGTCATTTTGGCGCGAGGGCAAGGAGATTGTGATTAACATGTTGCCTGATCAAGACATGTATGAGCTTTTATTGACGGCGAAGAAAGACAACCCTAAGCAATTGCTGCACAATATGTTGAGCGCTTATTTTGCTAAGAAATTGGCGATTTACATTACCGAAGAGACGGATGTTGATGGGCAGATGGGCAGTTTTAGCGATAAGAAATTACGCAAAGTGGCTGATATGGTGAACCGCTGGCATGTCTTGCCTAATGGTAGTGAAGGTAACAGAACGGCTGAGGTGACTTTGGGTGGGGTGAATACCAGAGAGATATCTAGTCAGACGTTTGAGAGTCAGAAGACTGAAGGGCTTTATATTATTGGTGAATTGTTGGATGTAACCGGGTATTTGGGCGGATATAACTTCCAATGGGCTTGGAGTTCGGCGTATGCTTGTGGGTCTAGTTTTGGTAGTGATTAGTTAGCTTTTTTTGTTTGGCTGCGCTTCTTTTTTTATCGTTCGCGTTGCTCTCTATAAGCACTAGCGTGCGTTCGCTCTGCTCTCTTGCCACGGCTTTCTCGCTCCGCTCCGATGCCTACACTGCGTGCGCTCACTCCGTTCTCTTGCCACGCCTAACGGCGACGCGCGGTCGCGCTTGTCTCAGCCTAAAGGCTTCGAACTCTTTTCCTACGATAGGCAGTATAGCACCAAGCAGTAAATTCTGAGTGTGCGGTGTAGCCAGCAGAATTCGGAATGTTGCCAAACTCCAGCTCACTAAGTGTAATGTAGTTGATTGGGGTGGTGCATTTGCACCCGATCAGCGGCTGAGTGGCTTAGCTAGAGAGCGGAACGCACGCAGTGCCCCCTAGCCCACCGAAAGGTGGGCGTAAAAATGCAAACTTCCAGAGCCTTAACAGGAGCGCTAACTGTCTATGTCTTCACAACATCGGTATAACAGCAACGCTCCAAAGTTTAAACTCAAGCCGCGGCGACTTTATTGAGGAAATCAGTGATTGAGCTTTTAAGCTCATCAATTTGACTGTTCATTTGAGCTGAAACCTGTGTCACTTGATCGGCCGAAATGTTGGTTTGCTTAATCGATTCGGAAATGTTTGCCATGCTTGACGCCATTTCTTGTGTGCCATTTGAAGCTTGCGCGACATTTTCGCTAATTTCGATCGTGGCATCATTTTGTTCGCTGACCGCATTGCCAATTGAGCTGGTGTAATTGTTGACTTCTTGCATGATGTCGGTGATTTGGTTGATGCCTTGCACCGCCTCATGGGTTGAAGCTTGAATGTCAGAAACTTGTGCTGAAATTTCTTCGGTCGCCTTGGCGGTTTGATTGGCTAAAGACTTAACCTCGGAGGCTACAACTGCAAAGCCTTTGCCCATTTCGCCTGCTCGTGCGGCTTCGATGGTGGCGTTAAGCGCCAATAAATTGGTTTGTTCGGCAATGTCTTGAATTAGCGACACCACGGCGCCGATGCGTTGGCTTTTTTCGGCCAAGCTAACCACTTGTTGGTTGGTTGCGTTGGTGGTGCGGGTGGCGTCTTCGACGATTTTGCCGGTTTGCTCGACTTGGCGGCTGATCTCGGAAATTGATGATGACAATTCTTCGGCTGCTGCGGCGACGGTGGCAACATTGGCTGACGCCTCTTCTGATGCGCTGGCAGCAAATGTGGCTTGTTGGGTGGTTTCGTTGGAAATGTCAAACAAAGTGTCGGCGGTGATTTTCATTTCGCCACTATTGTTTGAGACGCTTTCAAGACCGGCTGAAATGTTGGTTTTAAAATCCTGGATCAATTGATCGATGTAATTTTGGCGGTCATGATTGGCTTGGTTGTTTTGATTTTTTTCGACTTCAAGCTTGGCTTGGTCTAAGGCATTTTCTTTGAATACCAATACGGCTTTGGCAATCAGGCCAATGTCATCTTTGCGGGATAGGTATGGGATTTCAATTTGGTTTTCTCCCTTAGCAAGACGGCTCATAACTTGGTTCATGGCAGATAGAGGTTTGCCGATGAGTGAACTTGCGGCAAATACCATAAGCGCGATGATGGCAATTAATGCGGCAATTGAGAAATATACCATAAGTAAGCCAGCTTCAAATACTGAATTTTGAATTTGTTGGTTGCTCCATGCAATGGCCAAAGTGCCAACGAAGTCGTTATTTTTACCACTGAAAACCGGAATGGCGGCAACCATGTAACCGGATATATTTTCGGCGTAAACGCCGGATTCTGCAGATTTTGCCCAATCAGGGGCTTTGGATAGGTCGATATCGGCTTGACCATCAGCTGAATAGGTGGTGAAGGTTTGGCCTTCTGCATTGAAAGTGATGAGTTTGGCAATGTCTTTGCCATCAGTTTTGACAAATTCTTTATAGACGGCTTCGACCGCGTCCATTTTGCCCCATTTTAACCCACCGCCAATATTTTTGCTGAGCAATTTGGTGATGGTGACGAAGGATTTGCTGCCCAATTGATCGAGGCTACTGCTTTGAGTGAAAATACTAATGACTGACAGTGCGATGATGATGATGCCGGCTGCCAGAGAGGCAATTAAGGTCATCTTGCGGCTGACGGTGAATAATCCAGATTTATGATTTTTTTTATTGACCTCGTCGGCAGTGCCGGTTTTGGATTTGTCGGATGCTGTTGAAGGAATTTTTTGGGTAGTATTTTGACTCATTTTCTTAAACCTGGATTATTTTATTCTTAAAGTTATTTGGCTCTATTTATAGAGCTTCTACATTGACACCCACGGTGATTGCACCAATGGTTTCGCCAGTGGCAGGGTCTTTAATTGACATGCTCATTTGGCTTTGTAATGTTTGGGTGGATTCATCGGTTTCGATTTCATCGACAAAAATAGCATCTGGACCCACAAGGTAAGTTTTTTGCCATTTGCCTTCATCACCTTGCCAATAATCGGATGTGACATCTGACTGTGCAACGTTGAGGCCTTTATTGTCCATCACGAAGATTTCGGTGACCATACCGGTGGTTGAATCTCTGTAGTCGGCCAAAGCTTTAGAAACATCGCTGTTTAACAAGCCATCAATCATTGGATGTGATGAGGCTTTGGTTTCGGCGCGCCATTTATTGTCTAACGCGATGATTTCATCTTCGGTAAGTGAAGCATTTTGCTCATTTTGACTTTTGATAGCGGCGATGATGGCTGGATTGGCAATCCATTCGGCAACTGTTGTTTTGGCAAATTCTTCCAGCGGTGCAACATGTGCGCCGGCGGCCATAACTTGGGTGGCCAGCATGGTTGCAAAGCTTACGCCTAGCATTAGGCTTTTGAATGATTTCAAATTCATTTATTTGTTCCTTGTTTGGGAGATAATGGATTCTTGGAGAATCTGATAAATATTTGGGGCCCCTAACCACTAAAGGGTGGGCTCATATGGTAAACAAATGGTAAAATATCTAGATCAATTGACCAAACGCATGACATTCTTGGTCTTATATACTTTGGTATAATAATTGAGCTATGCTGCGCGTTTGAAGGTGTGAATTGGGAGTGGTAAGTCTTTAGAGTTATATAATTTAGTATAATCCACTGAAATTGAATGTAAATTCTTCAAAATATTATCTAATTATAATATTTTCTATAAAACATATATGCTGTTGCAAGTGTAAAGTTATAAGAATATTTAAACACTGTGAGGGTGCTAACTACATATAGTGGCGAACTAACCGTCAATTTTATATGTATAAACTACACATTCACAGTGTAAAAAGCAGAAAAGCGTCGGTTTTTTAGCCAAATAAAGCGTAATAAACCACATAAAGCCAACTGAATACGCCGTGAATGATGGCCCAAATGATCGAATGATTTTCACTCCATGATATGACCATGGCCAAAGCTGTACCCATGCTGATGCCGCTATATATTAAGTTTGAACCGTATTTTTCGCGCATGATAATCTCCCTTATTGGCTGATATATATTATCTATATGGGCGTTGAATGGGGATTTTCAAGTTGGGTATTATGCGAGTAATTTTTGGGTTATGTTATTTTCTTGTTCTAGAAATTGGTTGGTGTCGGGATGATTTAATGGTTTGCTGAAATAATAACCTTGGAAATAGCGACAGCCCATGCTTTCCAACACGGCAAGTTGCTCGGCGGTTTCAACCCCTTCAATGATGCAATATAGATTTAGGTTGTTGCATAAATCCAAAATGGTTTGCACGATGTTTTTGGTATCATTGTCAGTGGCGATGTCAGTGATGAAAGTCCGGTCGACCTTGAGCCGATCGAGCGGCATGCGCTGCACATAGCTTAATGATGAATAGCCGGTGCCAAAATCATCCAAGGCGATTTGGGCGCCTTGCAATTTAAGTAGGTTTAGCGCTTCATTGGCTTGTTTGAAATCATTCATCACTGCGGTTTCGGTAATCTCGAATACGATGCGTTTGCTGGGGAAATTGGATTTTTCGACAATGTTGACGAGGCTTAATACGGTTTGCGGCGATGACAGATCGTATATCGATAGGTTGAATGACATATATATGTCATCAGGCCACTCACACGCGGCCTTGAGGGCTTTGCTGAGCAATATGGTGGTTAATTTGCCAATGATGCCCATCTGCTCGGCAGATTTGATGAATATATCCGGGCGCATTTGACCCAGAACCGCATTGTCCCAACGTGCCAAGGCTTCAAAACCGACGGTTTTTTGCAATTGGGTGTCGATGATCGGTTGGAACACCACAGACAATTCTTCATTTAAATCGGCTTCGCGCAATTGATGCTCGATATTTGAAATGTTGCGGATGATGGTTTCATGCCGTTCGGAGAAAATAACCGGCGTGCCTTTGCTATTTTGTTTGGAATAACAAAGCGCATAATCGGCACGTTCGAACAATAGTTGACTGGTCAGCGCCATGGAGGGAAACTCTACAAAACCGACGGTGGCACCAATTTGCACGCTACCTTCTTTGAGGTGGAAGGTTTGGCGCATTTCGTTGCATATTTTTTGACCAATTTTTTCGACATTATCAATTTCATTTTCATCGGTGATGATCAGGCCAAATTCATCGCCGCCAAGCCGTGCTAACAATATATTCTCGCCCAGAATGTCAGTTAGCCGTTCGCTGGTTTTGACCAAGAGGCTATCACCGGCGGGATGGCCAAATACGTCATTAATGCGCTTAAAGCCATCTAGATCGAGCAAGCCAACAACCAGCCTTTCGGCTTCATGATTTTTTCTGATTTTGGTGAGTATTTCCAACTGGGCAAAAAAGTTACGGCGGTTGGGCAAAGAGGTGAGGGCATCGGTATTGGCCAGCCGGATGTTGCGCCCGCCCAATTCTTGAGTTTGTTTGATTAGCGAATTCTTTTGATCGGTCAGCGTGGTTTTTTGCTCCAACATGTTTTTAATTTTTTGATGCTGATGGAACAATAAGAAAATGATGCCGGCCGCCAGCATGAGGCCCGCAAGAATGGTGATGCCGATGATGAGGATGTTTTTGGAAATGCGCTGATTGCTTATGCGGTCATTATCGGCATTTTTGCTGAGCATTTCATATTTGGTGATCAGCTGGTCGATGAGTGGTGAGAATTGTGCGTAAATGCTGTTTAACTGTTCGACCTCTTGATTGTAAATGACTTTGATGCGGCTCCAATTGTTGAATTTCTGATGATAATCCATCAAATCAATGGTGATTCTGGTTTTGTCTGGAGTGGCAAGTTGTGAATATTTGAGTATATCTTTAAATGAGGTGATGCCGTTGGAGAAATTATCTAAATCTAGCTGCTCGCCGCGCAGCATAAAATCTTTTTCATAACGGCGCAGCAATAGCATTTTCACTTTGACGCTATCGACATCGCCCGTATCAAAGTGTTTTTGGCTGATCTCGTTCAATAGGGTTTCGATTTTATGCACGGCGCTGCGCAATTCGCCCTCGACGCCTTGTGAAGCGGTGAGCCCCAAAGTTTCGTGCATGGCAACGATTTTTATGAACTGGATTTTATGTTTGGTGAAGCCGGTTCTGACTTGAATGAGTTGTTTTTGACCTTGTGAATGCTGTTGCTCTATAAGTGCGCTCATGTCTTGCAAGCTGCTGTTAATCTGTTTGAAATAAGCAGTTTTATATTTTTCGGACGGGTGGATGAGATAGTCTTTCTCATGCTGGCGCATTTGCAAGCCATCTTCGTTTAATCGGTGTAATTGACTGGCGAATGATGAAAAATCAACGCTGTTTTGAGTTGAAGTTTCGACTGATTTTATGGAGTTAAAAGCCACTATGCTGAGAATGATGACGACCGAAGTGCAGAAAATTGCGAGGGCGGTCATTTGAGTTCTTATAGAAAATTTATCTATGAATTTATAGAGTTGGGATAACATTATATGTTTCCTTTGATACTAAGACGCGAGTCAAAAGGCTTAGATATTTAGTATGATATAAAATTTAATTATTTATTAAGAAGTAAATTGGTGTTGGCGATTTGCCGGCTTATTATAGGCCTCCTGATTTTTTGGTAATATTTGTGCTGTGGTTTACAAAATTAAGCGCATCGCTATGAAGTAAAGGTTTGCTGAAATAATAACCTTGGATGTAGCGACAGCCCATAGCTTTTAAGATAGACAATTGCTCTTGGGTTTCGACGCCTTCGACGATGCAATCTAGATTTAAGTTATTGCATAAATCTACAATGGTTTGCACGATGTTGCGGGTATTTTTATCGGTGGCGATATCGGTGATGAAGCTGCGGTCGATTTTAAGCCGATCGAGCGGCATACGTTGTACATAGCTTAGTGAGGAATAGCCGGTGCCAAAATCATCCAAGGCGATTTGTGCACCTTGTAGTTTAAGTAGGTTTAACGCTTCGTTGGCTTGTTTGAAATCATGCATCACTGCGGTTTCGGTGATTTCAAATACGATGCGGTGGCTGGGGAAATCGGATTTTTCGACGATGGAAATGAGACCCAAGACGGTTTGTGGGGAAGACAGATCATATATTGATAAATTGAATGACATATAAACATCATCCGGCCACGCACAAGCGGCATTGAGAGCTTTGCGCAATAGGATTGTGGTCAGCTTGCCAATGATGCCCATCTGCTCGGCTGCGCCGATGAAAATATCGGGGCGTACATGGCCTAGGGTTGGGTTGTGCCAGCGAGCCAAAGCTTCAAAACCGGCGGTTCTATTGGTTTGGGTATCGACAATCGGTTGGAACATGACGGATAATTCTTGCTCTAGATCGGTCTCGCGCAATTGATGTTCAATGTTTGAAATGTTGCGAATGATGGTTTCATGTTCGGATGAAAACACAACCGCTTGGCCTTTGGTATGCTGTTTAGAATAGCAAAGTGCGTAATCGGCACGCTCGAACAATAATTGTGAGGTGTCGGCCATTTCAGGATATTCAACAAAACCAACGGTGGCCGCAACTTGCACACTGCCTTCTTTTAAATGAAAGACTTGGCGCATGGAGTCACATATTTTTTTGCCAATATTTTTAATGTCATCAACATCTTGTGGGTTGGTGATGATCAGGCCAAACTCATCACCGCCAAGCCGCGCGACAGAAATGCCGACGCCCAGTATATCTTGCAATCGTTGGCTGGTTTTTACCAGTAGAGCATCGCCCGCTGGGTGGCCAAACACATCGTTAATGCGTTTAAAGCCATCTAAATCCATTAACCCAACCACAAGTTTTTGGGTGGGTTTTTTGCTGTTTTTGCCGGTCAATTGCTCCAATTGGGCAAAAAAGCTACGGCGATTGGGCAGGGCGGTTAGGGTATCGATATTGGCCAATTGTAGGTTTTGACCGTTCATTTTTTCTAGCTCATCGGCTTGGCGAACCAGCGATTGTTTTTGACTGGTGAGCTCTAGCTTTTGTTTGATGAGATTGGCGAGGGTCTCATATTGACTGAACAATAAAGAGGTGACCGCCAGTGCGATGAAGACGCTGTCTAGTGCCAAAACGCTGAGCACGATGTTATCGCCCATCAATATATAAATGGTCGACGGAATGAGGATGATGGCTGACAACAGAATGACGGTTGGCAATACATACATGAGGAAGAAAGCAAAAACCACCAAAGTCATGTAAAGGAAAAACATGATTTGGACTTGCAGGATGGGTATTTCGGAGGAGAATAGTTGATAGGCCCACACCATCAGAGCTACAGCAAATGCGGCGCTCTCCCAAACCGAAGAATATAATTTTCCGGCAATTTCCTCATCGGAGAAATGGCGTTTTATATTGTTATATTCCATAATCCCGTGATGGATGAAAACCGTGATGAAAATGCCGGGTATCAGCAAAGTAAGGACATGTGATAGCTTGTCCCAATGCGGGTATAACAAGGTGATCATATTGATGATTAAAGTGGCATACATAAGTGGCGCTTGGCGCGTCATCACCTTATGGCGCTCGCGATTCAGCGCGACCTGACTTTCGTTATGTATGTCTTTTATTTTAAAATGTGAAATGTATTTTGACCATGCAGACATGTTTTTGGTATTCCTGAACATTCGGGCTTGGCAATTATCAGTATAGACAATGTGCTTTAACTATAAACTTATAGATAATATGCCTTAAATTTTGGTTAAACTTGGCCGTGTTGTGCGTTTGCTTAGGCCGATAGCTTGTCGGAAATGTTATCTTCTTGGTTGATAAATTTAATGGCATCAGCCGGGCACAATGGTTTGCTGAAATAATAGCCTTGAATGAAACGAAAACCCATTTGGTTCAATATGGCGAGTTGTTCTTGGGTTTCGACGCCTTCGACAATGCAATAAAGATTGAGGTTGTTACATAGATCGAAAATGGTGCGTACAATGTTCTGGGTATGTTTGTCGGTGGCGATGTCGGTGATGAAGCTGCTGTCGATTTTGAGCCGATCAAGTGGCATACGTTGTACATAGCTTAATGATGAATAGCCGGTGCCAAAATCGTCCAGAGCGATTTGAGCGCCTTGCAATTTAAGCAGGTTTAACGCTTCGTTGGCTTGTTTGAAATCATGCATCACGGCGGTTTCGGTGATCTCAAA
>NVUS02000134.1 GCA_002402005.2 OCS116 cluster bacterium
CAAGCAGACAAGGCCAGACATACGTAGCCATTTTTGCTCACCAGACGAGATAAATTGATCGAACAACACTTGCGCGCCATTGGCAAAATCGCCAAATTGAGCTTCCCAAATGGTCAGGCAATCTGGCTCAGCCAATGAATAGCCATATTCAAAACCCAACACCGCTTCTTCGGACAACATTGAGTTAATCACCTCATAACGGCCTTGGCCTTCGGCCAAATGGTTAAGCGGTTTATAAGTGCTTTCATCCACTTGGTCATTCAGCACACTGTGACGATGCACAAATGTACCGCGTTCACAATCTTGGCCGGATAGACGCACTGGGAAACCTTCTTCGAGCAAAGTGGCAAATGCCAACGCTTCGCCGGTGCCCCAATCGAGCCCATCACCATTGGCAATGCTTTCGCCGCGGCGTTTGTAAATACGTTTTAGGGTTTTGTGAACGTTAAAGCCTTCGGGCAAATATGTTAACCGCTCACCCAAATTTCTAAGTTTATCAAGGTCAAAGCCGGTTTTGCCACGTCTGGCTTCACCTGCGTCTTTGGTGGCGCTTTTCTTAGACCATTTGCCATCTAACCAGTCGGCTCTGCCCGGTACAAAATTATCAGATTCTTCAAATTCAATGTCCAAGAATTTACGGAAATTCTCTTTCATATCCGTTACATCTTCAGAGCTTAGCAAGCCTTCGCCAACCAATTGCTCGGCATATAAATCCAAAGTGGTTTTGTGGGTCTTGATGGTTTTATACATGATCGGCTGCGTCATGCTTGGATCGTCGCCCTCATTATGGCCAAAACGGCGATAACAGAACATGTCAATCACCACTGGTTTGCCAAATTTTTGGCGGTATTCAGTGGCGATGCGTGCCACATAAACCACACTTTCAGGGTCATCGCCATTAACATGAAAAATCGGCGCTTCAATCATTTTCGCCACATCTGATGGATAAGGCGAGGAGCGCGAATAATGCGGTGCGGTGGTAAAGCCAATTTGGTTATTGACGATAAAGTGAATTGAACCACCAGTTCTATGACCTTTAAGCCCAGATAAACCGAAACATTCAGCCACCACGCCTTGGCCAGCAAACGCCGCATCACCATGCAATAGTAATGGGATCACTTGTTGGCGGTTAACCTCGGTTGTATGTTTAGGGAATTTACTGTGCTGATCTTGCTTGGCACGTACTTTACCCAATACAACAGGGTTTACAATTTCTAGATGTGAAGGGTTGGCGGTTAAAGATAAATGCACTTTATTGCCATCAAAATCCCGATCAGATGAAGCGCCTAGATGATATTTCACATCGCCAGAGCCATCAATTTCTTCCGGAGTTGATGCACCACCTCTAAATTCATGGAACAACGCCCGGTATGGTTTGCCCATCACCGAGGTGATCACATTCAAACGGCCACGATGCGGCATGCCAAGCACAATGTCTTTAACGCCCATTTGGCCGCCAACTTTAATAATCTGCTCAAGCGCGGGGATTAAAGCTTCGCCACCATCTAGACCAAAACGTTTGGTGCCAGTGTATTTTTTATCGATGAAATTCTCAAGGCCTTGAGTTTCGATCAATTTATTCAAAATCGCATTTTTGCCATTGGCGGTGAATTCAATTTCTTTATCTTTGCCTTCTATACGCATTTGCAACCAAGCTTTTTGCTCTGGGTCGGTAATGTGCATAAATTCAATACCGATTTTATCGCAATAAGTGCGTTTTAAAATTTCGAGCATTTCTGTCAGGGTCGAATATTCCAAACCCAAAACATGATCAATAAAAATCGGACGGTCATAATCGGCAGCGGTAAAACCAAACGCTTCAGCGGTCAGCATTTTCTCGCGGCCTTGGCTTTCCATTTTCAGCGGGTCAAGATCTGCCGCCAAATGGCCAATGGCACGGAACGCTCTGATCATCATGATGGCGCGAATGCTATCTAAAGTCGCGGCTTTAATTTCAGCAGCACTTGCACTACCAGTCGTGGGTGCAGCCGCAGCCGGCGTAGCGACAGATGCAGCAACAGGGGCTTTCTGACCGGTTGATTTGGCTAATTTTAGCGCCGCAAGTTTGGCATTGGCAGCAATTTTATTGGCAATATTGGCTTCAAACGCGCTCCAGTCGCCACTTAGGGCTGCCGTATCTTCAGCAATGTCAGCTGGTGGCCAATTGGGCCGGTCCCAAGATGCACCCATCGCGTTGCTGGCGACGTTATTTTCGTCATCACCAAGCTCGGCAAAAAAATCTTGCCACCCTGCGTCTACTGAATTTGGATTTTGTTTATATTCTAAATATAGATTCTCGATGAAACTAGCGTTACCACCATAAAGAAACGAAGTGCGTTCAAACGCCTCGTTCTGTTCTTGCTTTGCCATATTGCTCGACCAAGCCGCACACGGCTTAATCCCTTGAGTTTAACGCTCAATAAAACTCTATAGAAAAACTCTATCAGAGCTTTCTCGATCGTTTAATTTCGTCCCAATGTTCAGCATAAACTACCAAACATCCCTATCCCAAATACCAATATAAGCCACTATATCCATAACTTATATTGGATTTTTATAGTTAACGGCTTCTTTGTAAAAAAATCAATCAAATAATTATTCTAGCAAAAACCCGCCAACCTTACTGTGTATTAGTTTTCTCAAACAGACGAAAAAAAACCGATCATTTGATCGGTTTTTCATCTGTTAGATTAGCCTTTAAGTAGCTCAACCAATGTTTTACCAAGCATAGCAGGGCTTGGGGATACACGAATGCCAGCTTCTTCCATCGCAGCAATCTTATCTTCCGCGCCGCCTTTGCCGCCCGAAATAATCGCACCAGCATGGCCCATTGTACGGCCCGGAGGCGCTGTACGGCCAGCAATAAAGCCAACAATTGGTTTTTTGATTTTATGTTGCATCAAGAATTCAGCGGCTTCTTCTTCAGCTGAACCACCAATTTCACCAATCATCACAATCGATTGCGTATCTTCATCATGCAAGAACAGGTCTAGACAATCAATAAAGTTAGTGCCGTTCACAGGGTCACCACCAATACCGATACATGTCGTTTGGCCAAGGCCTTCGGCTGTGGTTTGCGCCACAGCTTCATATGTAAGCGTACCAGAACGTGATACAATGCCCACAGAACCTGGCATATGAATATGGCCAGGCATAATGCCAATTTTACATTGACCTGGTGTGATAACACCCGGGCAGTTTGGCCCAACAAGCCGAGTTTTAGAGCCAGACAAAGCCCGTTTCACTTTGATCATATCCGCAACCGGAATGCCCTCTGTGATACAGATAGCCAATTCAATTTCAGCATCAATGGCCTCTAAAATGGCATCAGCAGCAAATGGTGGCGGCACATAAATAACCGTTGCATTGGCATCTGTTTTGGCTTTGGCATCTAACACACTGTCAAATACCGGCAGGTTTAAATGGACTTGTCCACCCTTACCAGGTGTCACACCGCCAACCATATTTGTACCATATGCAATGGCTTGTTCGCTATGAAAAGTACCTTGGCTACCAGTGAAGCCTTGGCAAATTAATCTTGTTTGTTTACCGACTAAAACGCTCATGAATTTGCCTCCTTCACAGCTTTAACAATTTTCTGGGCGGCGTCATCCAAATTATCAGCGGAGATAATTGCCATGCCAGATTTAGCTAAAATTTCTTTGCCCAATTCAACATTCGTACCTTCGAGGCGCACCACCAAAGGAACAGTCAAATGCAATTCTTTAGCTGCAGCAATCACGCCTTCGGCGATGATGTCGCAACGCATAATGCCACCAAAGATATTGACCAAAATACCCTTAACTTTAGGGTCAGATGTAATGATTTTAAAAGCTTCTGTCACTTTTTCGCGCGTCGCGCCGCCACCAACATCCAAGAAGTTCGCCGGTGATGAACCATATAGATTGATAATATCCATAGTCGCCATCGCCAAGCCAGCACCATTGACCATGCAACCAATTTCGCCATCAAGCGCAATATAGTTCAGGTCGTATTCGGCAGCTTTGACTTCTTTTTCGTCTTCTTCGGTGAGATCACGAAGTTCCATAATGTCTTTGTGGCGGTATAACGCATTGCCATCAAAGCTCACTTTGGCATCCAGACAAACCAGATCACCATCTTCAGTCACCACAAGCGGGTTAATTTCTAGCATTGCCATGTCTTTTTCAACAAAGGCTTTGTAAAGCTTAGCAGCCAAGGCGCCAGCTTGTTTAGCCGTAGCACCTTTAAGGCCAAGCGCAGCTGCCAAACGACGGCCATGCAAAGCAGAAATACCCGTTGCAGGGTCAACTGTAAAAGTGATGATTTTTTCAGGTGTTTCGTTGGCCACTGTTTCAATGTCCATGCCGCCCTCAGTAGAGGCCACAAATGAAACACGGCTAGACGCACGGTCAACAAGCAGTGACAAATAAAGCTCATCAGCAATCGCGCAGCCACCTTCAATATAAAGCCGGTTGACTTGTTTGCCTTCTGGGCCAGTTTGATGTGTCACCAAAACATTGCCGAGCATTTCTTTAGCAAACTGCTCAACTTCTTCGCGTGATTTTGCCAAACGCACACCACCAAGTTCGCCAGCAGCGGCCTCTTTAAATGTACCTTTACCACGTCCACCTGCATGGATTTGTGATTTAACCACCCAGATAGGCCCAGGTAATTTTTTAGCTGCCTCAACAGCTTCAGCAACAGTTAAAGCTGGATAGCCTTCACCTGTCACAATGCCAAATTCGCGCAAAACCGCTTTGGCTTGATATTCATGTATATTCATATTTATTCCTTTATTTCATGGGAATGAGAAGACAATCACTAACTATTTAAGGCTTGGTTCAATATTCTGACAAGCTTCGATCAGACCTTTAACAGCACTTACACTCTTTTCGAACTGAGATTTTTCATCTTCGTTCAAATCAATTTCGATGATTTTTTCGATGCCATTTTCACCAATAATGGTCGGCACACCAACATAAATGTCTTTTTGACCATAGATACCGTCTAAATAAGCGGCACATGGTAGAATACGTTTTTGATCTTTAAGATAAGCTTCGGCCATAGACACGGCAGAGGCAGCCGGCGCATAAAAAGCTGAACCTGTTTTGAGTAGGCCAACAATTTCAGCACCGCCATCACGGGTACGTGGTACAATTTCGTCAAGCTTAGTTTGGCTTAACCAACCCATTTTCACCACATCGTCAAGGCTAATGCCACCAACGGTAGAATAACGCGTAGATGGCACCATAGTGTCACCATGGCCGCCCAATACAAAGGCAGATACGTCTTGCACAGATACACCTAATTCTTCGGATAGGAAAAAGCGGAAACGCGAACTATCCAACACGCCAGCCATGCCCACAACTTTGTTAGTCGGCAAACCAGAGAATTTTTGCAACGCCCAAACCATCGCATCAAGCGGGTTTGTGATACAAATCACAAACGCATCAGGTGCATATTTAGCAATGCCTGCGCCCACTTGGTTCATCACCTTTAGGTTAATCGCCACCAAATCATCACGGCTCATGCCAGGCTTACGTGGCACACCAGCTGTTACGATGATCACATCTGATCCAGCAATGTCCTTATATTCGGTTGTGCCTTTAAGGCTGATGTTAAAACCATTCACTGGCGCGCTTTCGGCAATGTCGAGTGCTTTGCCGTGCGGAATACCATCGGCAATGTCAAACATGACGACATCGCCAAGTTCTTTAAGACCGATAAGATGTGCTAATGTGCCGCCAATTTGGCCTGCGCCAATGAGTGCAATTTTTTTACGCGCCATGAAGTTGTTTCCTTAAGATTGTGTGTTC
>NVUS02000135.1 GCA_002402005.2 OCS116 cluster bacterium
ATGCAGGTTAAAACCACCCAACCATGTTTGCAATTTTACACCAATGCCAATTTGCGCGAGACTCTGCTGCGTGATGGCAAAACGGTCAATAAAATGGCCGGTTTTTGCCTAGAAGCCCAAGATTACCCCAACGGCCCAAATATTGCACATTTCCCCACCGCGCCGTTGCGGGCGGGTGAAAAATATCATCAAGTGATCGAATATATATTCACCACGGAGGCATGATGGCGTCGCTCATTCTCATCCCCGGTTTGGTTTCTGACCAGCATATCTGGCGGCACGCGGTCAAAGCCTTGGCCAATTATAATTCCATCATTGCCGATGTTAGCCAAACCACATCGATTGCCGGTATTGCCACACAAATATTGGCACAGAACAAAGGCCAACTCTATGTCGCCGGCCATTCGATGGGCGGCATCATCGCGGTCGAAATATACCGCCAAGCCCCCGAACGGGTCGAAAAACTAGCTTTGCTTAACAGCAGCATGATGCCGCAAATGGATGGCGAGGCAGCTTATCGCCAAAGCATGATTGATAGGGTCAATAAAGGTGGCATCGACGCACTGGCGAACAATTGGTTACCAAATCTAGTGCACAAAAGCCGCCATGATGATGCTGATTTCATGGCCGAAATTTCCAACTCAATAATGGCCGCAGATGCAAAAATACATGAAAAGCAAAATAACGCCTTGCTCAACCGCCCTGATGGCTATCTGACCATCGAAAAAATTACCTGCCCAACATTGGTGCTAGCCGCGCGGCAAGATAAACTATGCCGGGTCAGTGAAAATGAAGATATGGCCAGCAAAATCAACAATTCACAACTGGTAATCGTCGAAGATTGCGCCCATTTTGCACCCTTGGAGCGCCCAGATGCTGTCAACCAAGCGCTTAAAGATTGGTTATGTGCGTAAATTCACATCTACATTTGCAAATAGTTCTTATTATCTATATAAATAGACTGTGGAGATAATTTATGCAAATACTAAAAAAATCAGCAAAATTTATAGCGATATATTTAGCCCTTAAATGGTTATTCATTGGTGTGGTTGGATGGCAAATTAGCCAAACCTTATGGTGGCAAAATTATTATGCAAATGATTTTGTCTGGTGGCATGCTCTATTTGTGCCTGCGACCATCATATCAATTTTTCTACTGCTAAAATTCATCAAATCACGCGTTCAAAAAACCAAATAAGGTGAGCTTAATGCTAATAAGCTGGCTAAACATTTAAATTTGGTTTGGATTTTAGCCTTAGGGTGAAGATAATTGCAAACCCAATAAGCGGCAAAACCATAATGGCAATGCTTGCCCAGCCCAAATTGGCTATAATGATACCTGCCAGTAATGAAGCAAATGTAGAGCTAAGCGCGATCAACGTGTCATTAATGCCCTGTATTTTACCGCGTTCAGTGATGGTGAGTGATTTTTGCAACAGGCTAGAGCCGCCAATAAACCCAAAATTCCAGCCAATGCCCAGCAAAATCAAGGCAAGATAAAAACCCATCAACTCAATATTATACAAAGTGCAAACCGCACCAACGGCAATCAATAACATACCGGTAATGATGATGCTGGCTTCACCAAATTTTTGTATCAACCAACCGGTGAAAAAACTTGGCGCAAACATGGCGATCAAATGCCAATTTATCACACTGGCTGCATGATTTTCAGTATGCCCCATGCCCAACATTGCCAATGGGGTTGGCACCATCATAAATGTCATGGCGGTTGCAGCAACAGCGGCGGCAATAATGGCGCTGGCGACCGGCAGGCGGGTGATGGTTTTTAATATGTTGACTTTGTCAGCCTGAAGATTTTTCTGGGGTTGATTTGCCGGCTGTTCAGTTGTTAAGCGCAATGCCAAAACCGGCAAACAGCCGATAATTCCCAATGCAGATATGGCTAAATATGCCCCCGCCAAAGGCGCATTGCTTAAGCTATCTTTGGTCAGGCTGAAAATTTCAGCTGCCACAAAAGTTGCCACTAAACCAGATGTAAGGGTGAGTGACATAGCGGTTGGCTTGTGTTTTTCTTCTACCGCTTCGGCAGCGGCAAAGCGCATATAGCCAAAGCAAATTATGCCAGCGCCCAAGCAAAAATGCCCCAAATTCAAAATTATAAAGCTGGTTTGCAACAATGCCATCGCGCCAAGAATGCCACCCAAGATTATCAAACCACACCCGACCAAAAACCCATTGCGCCGCCCATATTTGCTCATAAAAATGGATATAGGCGTGGCGATCAATACACCGGCAAATATCTGAATTGAAGGGGCTAAAGTGGCAAGGCTTTCATATGGCGCTAATTTAATGCCCGCCAACCCGCCCAATAAAATAAGCATCGGCATTGGTGCGCCTAAAATAATACCACTTAATATGAGGAGCAAAAAATTTCGATTGAACATAGAGCGGCTTTCTTAAAAATAGGTTTGACATTTGCCTTATAGCAAGTATTTTCATGTCCAAATTGACAATAGAGTATCAAAAATGGACAAAACACAGCGACAAGTGAATGTTTATATATATGACAATGTCAACGCATTGGATGTATCTGGCATATCAGAAGCCTTTCATTCTGCGGTTATTGATGGCAGACATGCCTATAAAATGCGTTATGTTTCCTTAAACGGTCAAAATGTAACAAGTTCATGCGGTCTAAAACTGGCCGCAGATATCGCCTTGCCCGAGATTGCCAATGCGGATGATTTATTGTTGCCAGGCGGGCAGGGCATTAACCACCAATTGCAGCAAAAAGATTTAATTGAGCTGATCAACAATTGGCAAACAGACAGATCACAAAACCGGCTTATTTCCATATGTTCAGGTGCATTATTATTGGCCGAAGCGGGTGTGCTGGACGGACGGGTTGCCACCACACACTGGTCACGCCGCGAATATGTGCAGAAATATTATCGTAAAGTTAAATGGCAGATCGACAAAATATATGTGGCCGATGGCAATATATATAGTTCAGCCGGTGTGACGGCAGGTGTGGATTTGGCATTGGCCATCATAAAACAAGATTGCGGCGCCGAGGTTGCACTGCATGTGGCACGTGAATTGGTGGTTTCGATTCACAGATCTGGCGGTCAAACTCAATATTCCGATATATTGCAAAGCCAATATTGGGTGCAAAACTCGTTAGAAAACCTGTTAGATCAATTGCTGGCTTGCCCGGCCAAGAATTGGACATTAGAGGTTATGGCGGCCGAAGTGGGTATGACCAGCCGCACTTTAAGCCGTAAATTTAACAGCCAATTGAAAATGTCACCAATTTCTTATGTCGAAAAGATAAGAGTAAAACACGCCGAAAACTTATTAGGTTTGGGCATTTCGATGCAAAAAACCGCGCAACAAAGTGGCTTTGGCAGTTTGCAACGTATGCGGCGGGGGTTCGAGCGCCAAATCGGCATCACCCCCGCTGCATATGTTGAGAAATTTAGCCAAATCTATTCATAAGCAATCGCCTCGCGCACGGTGACTTTAATGGCCTTACCGGCAGGGATGCGGCTGGCGATATAGCCAAATAGCAAGGTCACAATTAGCGTGATGACAAACCCCATCGGGCTGAAGGCAAAATCCAATGGCGTGTTTTCGCCCAAAATTAAATTGCCAAAAAATTTTGCTCCATAAGCACTTAACGGCAAAGCCAATAATATGCCGACCAACACGCTCAAAGCACTGACAATAAACCCTTCCATCACAAATAGCCGCGTCACCATTTTGGGCGTGGCGCCAATGGCACGCAGCACACCAATTTCGCGGGTGCGCTCCATCACATTAATGCCCATGGCAGAACCCATACCCATTGATGAGACCGACAAAACCAGCAATGATAAAATCAGCAAAGCGGTCAAAATAATGTTGAGATGATCGAATATAATCTTGGCGCGTTCCACTTGCGATTCAACATAAAGCACTTCAATGCCTTGGTCAGCAATCACTTGCTCGACTTGCTGTTTCACTTTAATAATATTGTCAAATGACCGGTCATCAAGCACCATCATCAAGCTGTTAATTTCATCATCAACATTGGCAATTTGGCGGTATTGATTGATGTCGATAAAGATTTTTTTCTCATCAAATTCGCGCACCATGCCAACTAATTTGGCGGTTATATTTTGCCTGCCAATATCCAGTGAATAGGATTGCCCGATAGTGACCGGCTCAAACTCCACTGCGGCTTGTTGATTGATTACAAATTCCAATTCATCCGCGCCGGTTAGCCATGTGCCCTGCAATAGGTCATGCTTTTTGAGCGCACTGTCATAAGGCATAGCGATCAGACCAATGCCGTTAGATGTGGAGACGCTGTCGCTTTGAATGCGGCCAATGCCACCAAGCCAACCTTCAATGCTGGTGATGGCGGTAATTTGCTGAAACGGTGCAATGGCAGCTTTCGGCGGTAGGCTATCTCTGAGCACAACTTTTAAATCATATTGCATTGCGTTTGATGTATTGGTGAGAAACTGACTTAGGGATTCACGCACATTAAACCCAGTTAAAAATATGCCAACGCCCAACGCCATGGTCAACATGGTGACCAACATGCGGCTTTTGCGGCGGCTTAAATTGCGCATGGACAAAGCAAAAATTCCGACCGCGTTGGATTTTCGGCTTGCAGTGTTATTTGGCTCGGCTTCAATGCCATAATCGCCTAAGGCTTGGTTGACTGATATATGCACGGCATTGCGCAACATCGGCAAAGAAAAGAGGATGGGCAATATAAAGCCGAGAAAAATCACAATGGCAAAAATAAAATAAGGCAGACTGGTGGTTAAAATATCAAAATTTAA
>NVUS02000136.1 GCA_002402005.2 OCS116 cluster bacterium
GGGCTGGTGTTCCAACGGATGTTGCGGACAAGATGAAGGCACTAGAACGTGAGAACCGTGAGCTTCGTCAGGTTAATGAGATATTGCGTAAAGCATCTGCATATTTTGCTCAGGCGGAGCTCGACCGCCCATTCAAACGATGATCAGTTTTATTGATAAGCATCGAGATGCATATGGGGTTGAGCCAATCTGTAAGGTTATTTCGATTGCCCCTTCTACCTATTACATCTGTCTGGCGGCTCGGGATGATCCGAGCAAGTTGAGTGTGCGAACAAGGCGGGATATGATCTTAAAACCAGAGATTAAGCGTGTATTCGAGAAGAATTACGAAGTTTATGGCGTACGCAAAGTTGGCGACAAATGCAGCGTGAGGGTTTTAATGTTGCACGCTGCACTGTAGCGCGATTGATGCGTGAACTAGGTTTGAAGGGAGTTATTCGCGGCAAAAGCCAACGCACGACTATCAGTAATAAAACAGATATTTGCCCACGGGATTTGGTTAATCGCCAATTCAAAGCGCCAGCTCCCAATATATTATGGGTGTCAGATTTTACCTATGTGTCCACATGGGCAGGGTTTGTTTATGTAGCTTTTGTAATTGATACTTATGCCCGTAGGATTGTTGGCTGGCGCGTAAGTCGAACACCAACTGCAGACTTTGTTTTGGATGCATTGGAGCAAGCCTTGCACGAACGCCGTCCCGTTCGTAAATCAGGCCTTGTTCATCACAGTGATCGGGGCAGTCAATATGTGTCGATTAAATATACGGAACGATTGGCTGAAGCTGGTATCGAGTCTTCGGTTGGCAGTGTTGGGGATAGTTACGACAATGCCTTGGCTGAGACAATCAACGGCTTATACAAAGCCGAAGTCATTCACCGAAGCGGTCCATGGAAATCGTTTAATGCAGTTGAATTTGCAACACTTAGATGGGTAGATTGGTATAATCATAGAAGGATATTAGAGCCAATTGGCAACATGCCGCCTGCCGAAGCAGAAGAACTACACTACGCAGCGCTGGACAAAATCCCCAGAGTTGCATAACTTAAACCAAATAGCCTCCGGCAAACCCGGAGCGGTTCAGTCTCTCTTAATGCGTCATCAATTGCAACAGAGTACAAAATGTTGATATTGAAAAAAAGGAATTACTTAAATGTTTACTAATGAAATAATAAGCGAACTTAAATATTATGTTTATCGGTTAATCGACCCTAGAAATGGTGAAACATTCTATGTCGGTAAAGGAACTGGAAATCGTGTTTTTCAACATGCACAAGGCAAATACGATAATAAAAGTGATAAGATCTCTGAAAAAATATTTAGGATAAATAAAATCAAAGTTTCTGGCTTTGATGTGGCACATGTAATTCATCGTCATGGCCTTGATAGTAAGACTGCTTATGAAGTTGAAGCGGCCCTACTTGATGCATATCCAGGTACCACTAATCTCTCTGGAGGTCATCATAGTGGTGAACGTGGTGTGATGCACGCTGAAGAGGTTATTGAAAAGTTTAAAGCAGAAATTGCTGACTTTAAACATCGAATGGTTGCTATCACAATCAATCGCACAGCAATGGAGCATGATATTTATGAAGCTGTTCGTTTTTGCTGGAAAATGGATAAAACTAGGGCTAACAAAGCAGAGTTTGTTTTAGCAGTGGTAAACGGTCTAATTGTTGGTGTTTTCAAACCCAATAAATGGATGAATGCCACACCAGAAAACTTCCCAGGAACGACTCTTGTAAATGGACGTATTGGATTTGAAGGAGTGGAAGCTACTGAAAAAATTAGTAATTTATATATGAGAAAGATCTTACCAAAAGAATATCGTAAAAAGGGCGCAGCAAACCCTGTCAAATATATAGAGAATAATATTAATTAAAACTGAAGTAGTCCGACACGCCAATTGATTCAAAAGAGCCATGAATGATGGTTTCCATGCAAAACAGATTATTGATGATTGGGTAGTGTTTTATAATACTGATCGGCCAGCCATAAAGAGGGTAGAGATGGGGTGAGTGCTAAATCCTAAGTTATCAAAAATAACCATTTGATCAATAGTATTGTGTCTGACAGACTTAAATGTTTTGACGAATAATTTTGTATCTTTTTGGGTAGCGTTCGGAATTCTGTGTCAATTCGTGTATTTTAACAATAAACAAGGATTGACTTATAATGACGGACAAGGATTTCAACTTTGAAGACGCTTTATCAGCGCTTCAATCAGGCCAAGCTTTAACTGGCAAAGACGGTATTTTAACCCCACTCATTAAACAACTGACCGAAGCGGCTTTGGCTGCCGAGCTTGATAATCATCTAGCCGATGAGGGTGTTATCAATCGTAGGAACGGCAGGTCTAAAAAAACCATCAAAGCGCCTTCTGGTAATTTTGAACTTTCAACACCGCGTGACAGATCTGGTAGCTTTGAGCCCCAGTTGGTTAAAAAGCATCAAACGCATATGTCGGATGAGATTGAACGTAAAATCTTATCCATGTATGCGTTGCAGCGGCTACGATTAGTGCTGTAACAGATAAGCTGATCCCCAAATTAAAAGAATGGCAATCACGCCCCTTGGATAGCCATTATCCGATTGTTTGGTTAGATGCCATTCATTATAACATCAAGGATACTGGGCGCTATGTAAGTAAGGCAGTTTATACGGTGTTAGGGTTAAGGCTTGATGGTACGAAGGAGATATTAGGTATATATTTATCTGACAGCGAAGGTGCTAACTTTTGGCTGTCTGTATTGACTGACATGAACAATCGCGGAGTTGAAGATATTTTGATTGCTTGCGTTGATGGCCTTTCGGGCTTTCCAGAGGCAATTAATACCATATATCCAGAGGCGGAGGTTCAGCTTTGTATAGTTCATCAAATCCGCAATAGCCTCAAGTATGTTGGTTCTAAACATCAAAAGGAATTTATGAAGGACTTAAAGCTTGTTTACAAGGCTGTGAGCCAACAAGCAGCTGAGGCGGCACTTGATGACTTAGAGGATAAGTGGGGCGAAAAATATCCGATTGTGATTAAATCTTGGCGTAATAAATGGCACAATTTATCGATATTCTTTAAATATCCTGAGCCAATCCGCAAGGTTATTTACACCACCAATGCGGTTGAATCTGTACATCGTCAGTTCCGTAAATTAACCAAAACCAAAGGTGCATTCCCCAATGAAAACAGCCTGATGAAATTATTATATGTGGGCATACAGAATATGACAAAAAAATGGACAATGCCAATCCACAACTGGAATTTGACATTATCCCAATTGCATATATATTTTGAAGGCAGGTTAGATGATGTATTAGACATATAATTTAGATGACACAGAATTCTGAACAGTCTCTCTTTTTGAAAAAGATAACCTATTTGTGTTGTTTTGAATATGATATATAATAATATACGAGTATAGTGTTTTAATTAGATCAAAATCACTATCTATCACAAACGACCTTTTATGCAGTCTTTGTGTCACTTTTTAGATCTTTTTTTAGCCAATAGCTTCATTACATGCTCTCGCATGGCGTTAGCTTGTTTCTCTTTTTCTAACCATTCTTTTTCAGATTTAGGTTTGCGACCGAATTCATCTTGAGTGGCAATTAACTTACCACCTTTACCACCAATAAATGTTTCTCGATTAATGCCAAAAAGCTTTGTGCTTTTTGAAATAAATACAGAATCTAAAGCTCCCCAATTAGTTTTTTTAAGATACTTTTCTGGATATAGCCAATCTTCATTTGCCGCAGCAATATACTTAGTAGCCCGTTTTTTTAGGATATAATTTATTGAAAGTACTTGCTCCTCTTTAAACTCTCGTTCTCGAATTATATCGTCATATTTGTTGATTGTATTCCCAAAATATCGCGGATTTGTTCTTGATTTAGGGGCTTTTAATTTACCTGGACTTCTAGCATATTCAAGGTTTGTTAGTATTGCACAGTGATTCATATCCAAAGGGAAAATTGTTCTAGTGCCCTTTAAGTATATTTCTGGATCATTTGGGAATAGGCATTTAGCGTTTTTTGGGTAAAATACAGAGTTATAAAATGTAACAGGAGAGTCACTTACGATAAATTTAGTCCCTGAGTTGTTTGCCCCAACGATTTCCATTGATGCTTCCGCCCACATAGTAATGTGCATAGTTCTTAAATCCTGCATTTTCATTAGTAGATCATTGTAACTTTTTGGCTTAGTTACTTTTATTAACCAATTTAGACCTTTTGGTGTTCTTAATCTTTGTGCATCCATATACTCAAAATACTTTAATATATGCGGGTGAATTAATCGCATCCAATCAGGCGAAGACATTGCTGATATGGCAGCCGCGCCATCAGTATCTATTTTACCAAAAAGGTGACGCTCAATTTCATCATTTTTTTGTCCAAAATAATTGGTTGTATATAATTCATCTATATAGAAAAACTTACCTGGACCTTTAGTAAGTATTTCTCCTTTTTTAATGATTTTACCATTAGGTAGGTTGATCATTTCGGGGAATTTATCAAGTCTGAAGTATGTGTTCTGCCCTTCATACATGAATCTTCTTTGATACCACTCTGGTACATAATGATGTTTTTTTGACAGCGTCACTAATTTTCCAATCGATTATGTCTCGTTGATTTTAAATGAATCAAAAGTTGTATTGTAATTTGATGATTTTCATATAACTTATTGAAATGCGTGAAAAATTTTGTCGCTTCCTCTAATAGTATAAAATTTCAAGCAACTTTTGATTGCCATGCTATCAGCTTAATGTCATTGGCTTTACGTGCAAGTGAAAAATCATATGCTGTTTGTAGCTTGATTAGCATTTCAGCCTTAAAGCCAAAGACTGCTTCAAATTTCAAAGCAAAACCTATTGTAATCGCACTTTGCCCCTTAACAATTCTATATAGTTGGCTTCTTGTGATTTTCATAGCTAGCGCGGCTTTTGCAACAGTTGCGCCAGTCGCTTCTAATTCTTCCTTTATAAAAAGCGAAGGGTGAGCTGGGTCAAACATGGTCATGTGAATTTCCTTTCAAACTAATGATAATCGACAAAATCAACATCATATATATTTTCATTTTCTATTCTAAAAACAATTCGCCAATTTGCTCTAACAGTTATTGATATTTGTCCTAAACGCTCTCCAATCAAAGGATGGGTCTTAAAAGAAGTATTGTTTAGATCTTCAATACACTTAACAACATCGAGAACAGATAAAATTAGTTGAATTTTGTTAATCATTGTGGGTGACAATTTACTTTTATCACCTTTCAAATAATATTGTTTCAAACCCTTATGTTTAAAGCTAATAATCATAAATCATTCTTACTTTCATTTTGTCTATTGTAGTGCGACACTGGACAAATGTCAATTCTAACTTTTATTCTTCCCAAAAAGTATACTTTCAGACACCCTACCTTTACGGTTGTCTTTTTATGTGTCATAACTTGTTTGTCACAAACTCTAGGACTTTAGATATGACTTTAATCGGTTACGCTCGTGTTTCTTCAATCGGCCAATCTTTAGAAATTCAAGAGACAAAATTATTAGCGGCCGGAGTTGAAAAAATTTTCTCTGAAAAAGTTTCTGGTTCGGATTCAAACCGCCCTCTCCTCACTGAATGTTTAAATTATGTTCGTGATGGTGATACTCTTTTAATTACGCGTATTGATAGACTGGCTCGTTCAACAAACCACTTGCATAATATTGTTGCTGATTTATCCGCCCAGGGAGTAAAATTTAAAGTTCTCGATCAACCAAATGTTGAAACTGTGACCAGCTCTGGACGTTTGATGTTTAGTGTTTTGGCTGCCATTGCAGAATTTGAAAATGATCTTCGCAAAGAAAGACAAATCGACGGAATCAATAAAGCAAAAATTAATGGTGTTAAGTTTGGTAGGAAATCATTCCTTACCAAAAAGAATATTCATAAAATTCAAAATTTACGAAACAAAGGTGCTTTAATTAA
>NVUS02000137.1 GCA_002402005.2 OCS116 cluster bacterium
AATCTTTTGACTTCGAAATAATCATTTTCGACATTTTCGATTTTCACTTCGTAAATAAAGCTATTTTCGGTGAGCTGTACTTGATCGGGCAATCTAATGGCATATTTACCGCCAAATGGCGAAGTGAAATGTTTTAGATTCTTTGGCTCATCTGTGCCGCAAGATGCCAAGAGGAATAGGCTTAGACATATTGTGATAATTTTGCGCATTCATCCCTCCCGGTATGTTGATATTGATTCTTAAATCATTATAGCCAGCAAAGTGTAAAATTTTCGTCTATTTACAGCTTGGCAATGACTTATCTTTGGTAAATTTTATTTTGGAGTTTTTATTGGTATATTCTAAGAAATTTACATCCTGTAACAACGTGAGGAAATCATCTTGCGGGTTGAGCTGAATATATACATTGCCAACCGTATCATGCATGGTGACATTGGTGGTGGTGCACAATGCAAACTTCATTTGAACTTTGCCACGGCCATTTTTTTGAGAGTTTTTTTCGATCTGCATTTTTCGAATGCGGGGGCGCAGGGCGTTGGCGATTGTTTGGTCTTTTTGGCTAAATTTATAGACATCAATATGACGGCCAACTTTGACTTGAGACAGTAGGTGTTTGGAGCTGAGCGGTGCGTTGACTTTTTGCATGATGAATGTTTCGCTTACCGCAGGCTGGGTAGCGGTTGCGGTTAAACTGATTGTCACCACTGGTTGGCCCTGAGCCATTTGCACATTGTTGGGTAAGCGAAAGGCATAATTGCCGGCAATGGGGTTGATTTTGGTTTCATCGAGCGTGACCATTTTGGCCATGGTGCTGATTGGTATATGGCTGCATGCGGTTAAGGCCAGAGCCAATATGACTGCGGATAAATATATTGCTGGTGTTTTTATCATATTTTTCTCTTTAAAATTTAAGTATAATCCCCAATTTATAACTATTGGGAAAATGCGGTTGTTTTGTGGTCGGCAATATACATTAATTAGCTGCATAATTTTTACACTTTTGAGCAATTCGGTGTATAAGGATATGAGTTTAAGGATTTTATAGATTTATGAATTTTAACATTCCCAATTTACTGACTATGTTTAGAATTGTTGCGGTGGCTGCGATTGTTGTGTGCTTTTATTTTGAAGGCGATACATGGCGATGGATTGCGCTTGGCATTTATGTAGTGGCAGGCATTACCGACTTTTTGGACGGTTATATTGCGCGCAAATGGGACATGCAATCTGACCTTGGACGGATGCTTGACCCAATTGCTGATAAATTGTTGATCTCGATTGTGATATTGATGTTAACGGCTTATGGGGCGATTGGTTTGGATAATTTTTCCATCATCCCGGCTGTGGTGATTTTGAGCCGTGAGATTTTAATGTCTGGCTTGCGGGAATATTTGGCGCAGCTGCATGTGAATATGCCGGTGTCTTATTTGGCCAAATGGAAAACTACGGTGCAGATATTGTCATTAGGGTTTTTGTTGGCGGGGGATGCGGGGGACAGAGTGTTGCCATACAATACCGAAATTGGCCTAACATTGCTTTGGGTTGCTGCAGGTTTGACCGTTTATACCGGTTATGATTATCTGCGCATTGGCATTCAACACGTGATTAACAGAGATTGAACGATTATGAATAATAACGATATTTTACGTAGCATTCGCTATACATTTGATTTTAGCGACAGCCAGATGAGCGATATTTTTGCGCAAGCTGACTTTGAGGCCAACCGGGCTTTTGTGACCAGTTTGCTGAAAAAAGATGACGCTGATGATTTTAAAAATTGCAATGATGAAATGCTGGCGATATTTTTGAACGGGTTTATCAATAAAAACCGTGGCAAAAAAGATGGCGAGCAGCCTGAGCCGGAAACTGAAATGACCAATAACATTACATTTAGAAAGCTGCGCATTGCGTTGAATTTGAAAAGTGATGATATTTTGGATATTTTGGACTTGGCTGATTTTAGATTGAGTAGCCATGAACTGAGTGCGTTTTTCCGCAAGGAAGGGCATAAGCATTATCGGCAGTGTAAAGACCAGATTTTGCGGAATTTTTTGTTTGGGTTGCGGCTGAAGCATCGACCTGATGAGAAGGCTGCTGATTAGGGTTTGGGCCATACGGCAAACTCTACATTTCTATCTACCCTTCGTTTCTATAAATTCCATTCATTTCAGTGAGTGCGTGTTCGGCTGCGAACGGCCGCTGTCGCGCTCACTGAAATGAATGAAGGCCTTGGAAACGAGGGTGGACGGAAACTCAGAGTTTGAGTTAGCCGTGCAATTTTACATAGGCCTCGATGAGTTGTTGGGTGATGGCGGCTGGTTTGTAGTTATGCGCATCAATCTGTTTGACGGGCATGATTTCCATGGCTGTGCCGCAGAGGAAGCATTCATCGAAATCGCCGAGTTCGGCGGGGGTGATGGTTCTTACATTGACTTTAATGCCAGCTTGTTCGGCCAATTGGATGACGGTTTGGCGGGTGATGCCGTTTAGGAAGCAATATGGATCGGGCGTGTGTAGCTCACCGTCTTTGACGAAGAAGATGTTAGAACCGGTGGATTCGGCGACGTTGCCTTTGTAATCTAGCATGAGGGCATCGCTATAGCCTTTGGCTTCGGCATCATGTTTTGACAGGGTGCAAATCATATAGAGACCGGCAGCTTTGGCGCGGAAGGGGGCTGTATCGGGTGCGGGGCGCTGATATTTGGCTGCGGTGAGGCGGATGCCTTTCATGGTATCTTCGATTGAGAAATATGATGGCCAGTCCCATACGGCGATGGCGACGTTGATTTTTGTATCCTGCGCACTGATGCCCATTTGCTCTGAGCCACGCCACACGATGGGGCGCATATAGGCGCTTTGAATGTTTTGTTTTTTGAGGATGTCTTTGCAGGCTTGGTTGATCTCGGCCTCGGTGTAGGGGATTTTCATATCCAGAATTTCGGCGGATTTAAACAAGCGTTGCGTATGCTCTTCGAGCTTGAACACTTTGCCATTATAAGCGCGGTTGCCTTCGAACACGCTGGAAGCATAATGCATGGCGTGGTTGATGACGTGGACTTTGGCATCTGCCCATTTTACAAATTCGCCATTCATCCAGATATAACCTGGGAGGTTATCGTAAGATAGATTTTCCATTTTTTTCTCTCCTGATTATGTGGTTTTGCCAACGAGTTTGTAATAGGCATCCATTAGCTGTGCGGTGACGGTGGCTGGTTTGTAATTGTGGGTTTCGATGACCGATACGGGTGTGATTTCGGCGGCGGTCCCGGTTAAGAAACATTCGGCGAAATCGCCCAATTCCTCGGGCTTTATGTATCGTTCATGGACTTTGATGCCGGCATCTTTGGCCAAGCCAATGACTGTGCGGCGGGTGATGCCATTTAAAAAGCTATCAGCTTTTGGGGTGTGTAGTTCGCCGTCTTTAACGAAGAAGATGTTGGCTGATGTGGCCTCGGCGACATTACCTTGATAATCTAGCATCAGCGCATCGCTATAGCCTTTGGCTTCTGCCTTGTGTTTTGAGAGGGTGCAGATGACGTATAGGCCAGCGGCTTTGGCCTCGAACGGGGCGGTGGCGGGTGACGGGCGTTTATATTCGGCGAAGCATAGTTTGATGCCTTTCATCAGCTCACCTTTGCTGTAATAGCTTGGCCATTCCCACATGGCGATGAGCAGATTGATTTTGTTGCCATGGCCGGCGATTGACAATTCATCGCCAACGCCGCGCCATACATAAGGGCGGACATAGGCATTGGTAAAGCCCTGCTTTTCGAGCGTGTCAATGCAGGCTTGGTTGATTTCATCGGCGGTGTAAGGCACTTTCATGCCTAGGATTTCGGCGGATCTGATGAGGCGTTTGCTGTGTTCATCTAGCTTGAAGATCTTGCCATTATAGGCGCGGTTGCCTTCGAACACGCTTGAGCCATAATGCATGGCGTGGTTGAGAATGTGCTCGTAGCTTTCGTTCCATTTGACGAATTCGCCGTTGATCCAGATATAACCGGGTTTATTTTCGAAGCCTGATGCTGACATTTAACTCTCCGTCATGTGTACCATTTGGGTAACTTTATTACGTATGTTTGGTGGTCGAGACATAAAATTACCTATTTTATGCTAAATATGTAACCTTTAAGCAAAACAATGTCAACATTGTTGACGTATTTTTATGGATGAAGTGTATAAAAGAATCTGCTATTCATTAACTAACTGAAAAACATGAGGCAAATCTATGGAATTTGATAAGAATGAGCAAGGCTTATATGAATTTATTGAATTGTTGTTTTTTGCTTATCGGGATTTTACTGCGGGGCCAGACGATGAATTGAAGGCGTTTGGCTTTGGCCGTGCACATCATCGGGTTTTGCATTTTGTTGCGCGTAACCCCGGTTTAATGGTGGCTGAGTTGCTGGATATTTTGCGGGTGAGTAAGCAGAGTTTGAACCGGGTGTTGAAGCAATTGATTGCCGAAGAATTTGTTTATCAAGAGCAGGGTGAGGGCGACCGGCGGCGGCGGCATTTGTTTTTAACCGCCAAAGGCCAGAAATTAGCTGACCGGTTGGGAGAGATACAAATGCAGCAGATTGCCAGCAGTTTAAGTGATTTTGGCCCTGAGGCTTATCAGAATATATGCAATGGTTTATTGTCGCTGATTGCGGATGATGACCAAGCCGAGGTTTTGGCACGTTTTGGTGATGCCCGTAGGCGCGATGTGGAGACTGATGATGAGTAAAGTTGCGATTGTTACTGGGGCGAGCCGTGGCATTGGCCGTGTGGTGGCGTTGAAATTGGCCGGAAATGGTTATGATGTTTGCGTGAATTATCATTCGAATGAACGAGCTGCACTTGACGTGGTGGCGAAGATTGAAGCATTGGGGCAACGCGCCATTGCGGTGCAAGCTGATGTGGCGATTGAGGCGGATATTGTGCGCATGTTTGAGATTGTGGATGGGCGGTTGGGGGTGGTGACTGCTTTGGTAAATAATGCTGGGATTATTCAGCCGCAAATGAGTTTGCTTGATATGGATGCAGCGCGGATTAATAAGATTATGCAGACCAATGTGACCGGTACGATGATTTGTTGTCGGGAGGCGGCGAAGCGGATGTCTAATGATTTAGGCGGAGTGGGTGGCGCGATTGTGAATTTGTCATCAGCCGCAGCTAAGCATGGATCGGCTGGGGAATATGTGGATTATGCGGCGAGTAAAGGCGCGGTGGATACGTTGACCAAAGGCATTGCATTGGAGCTTGCAGCTAAGGGTGTGCGGGTGAATGCGGTGCGGCCGGGGATTATTGATACAGAGATACATGCATCTGGTGGGGTGGCTGATCGGTTTGACAAGCTGGGTAAGAGTATGCCGATGGGGCGTGGGGGAACGCCTGAAGAGGTGGCGGATGTGATTTGTTATTTATTGAGTGATGCGGC